>DASQQQ010000253.1:0-4517 GCA_035643355.1 Actinomycetota bacterium
GGGAGATCGTGGCCCTGGAGACCGAACGGAGCCGTGTCGAGGCCGAGTACGACCTTGCACCCTCGCTGCCGACCGACGATCTGCTCGGGGAGCTCCGGGCCGCTCTCCTCCGGGCCTCCGAGGAGAAGGCCGTGGAGAAGCTCAAGCAGGTGCTCGCCTGCGTCGTGGACACGATCGTCGTGGAGGGCCGGGACCACATCCAGCCCTACTACTTCGTGCCCGGGGTTCTTACAGTGTCCCCTTCGCGGAGGCGGACGGGAATCGAACCCGCCAGGGAGCTCTCGCCCCCTCACCGGTTTTGAAGACCGGGGGCGACACCAGCCGCCGTTCGCCTCCGCAAACAGACTACCCAGGGCGCCGATGGAAGCGGGTGGCTGTGGGGACTTCGCGCGCCACCTCACCCCAGGGGGACGGCGAACACGACCAGGTCGTCCACACAGTGTCCGGTCCCCCCGAACGCTCCGCCACATGTGATGAGCCGCAGGACCGGGACGGTTACCGGCCCGTACACGCGCTGGGTGGGGAAGTCGGACTTCGCGAACCACCGCAACGAGCGGACCTGGAAGCGCGATCGACGCTCCCCCTGCCTCAAGACCACGATCAGGGCGCCGCGACGCAGATCCCGCAGTCGGTAGAAGACGGCCGGCCCACTCGTCCAGTCGACGTGTCCCACCACGACCGCGGGACCGACCTCTCCGGGGAAGGGGCCGTCCGAGAACCACCCGGCGACCCCAGGATCGACGGGCACCTCCAGCGTTCCGCCGGGGGCGGTCCCCAGCGAGATCAAGGGCGCGTCCACCCCGATCGACGGGATACGGATGTGCCCGGTGGAGGGAAGAAGCCGCGTCGGCTCATGAGCCCCTCGGTCCGCAGGGACCTCGGCCGACCGGGTGGTGCGGGAGAGGCGATCACCCGAAGGGGACCGACCCCGACCGACCAGCGCGACCATCCCCGGCGGAGCGGTGTCGGCCACCGCACCGGCGACAGCGGCAGCGACGGAGCGCGAACGCCACCCACCGTGTGGCATGGCCGAGCCGTCCATGTCGTGGGATGGCGTGGTTACATGACCGGGCGGATGCCATGGGGGATCCCCACTGGGGGGCGGTGGTTCGCGGCCGGGGAGCACGATGCGCGCATCCAACCTCTGAAGCTGCCTGATCAGCGGGAACGCTCCAACGAGGGCATCCGAGCTGTGGAGGATCACCGTGGTCAAGACCCGGCGTTCCCCGGTGGGATCGGATGGGGTGTTGACCACCGATCCCCTCGCCACCATGGTGGTCGAGGCCCCGCCGTCCAGGTTCACGGCCCAGACCGCTCCGAGCGCTCGCAACAGCCGACCGAATCCCGGAAGGGTCATCCCCATCGAGGTGGTACGCCTGCCATCCACGGTGACGAGGAGGACCGATCCGTGGCGGGTGAGTCCGAACCCGGTCCTGGGATGGCGCCCTCGGGGCAGGGACCCTGGGTGGAGGCCACGACACGACCGGCCAGCACGAGCATGAGGGACTGTCCGGGCGGTCGCTGGAATTAGCCATTCGTGCCAGCCACGGCATGGCTCCGATCCACCGCGGACGACACCGTCGCGTACGGGGCACGGTCGGTACCGGATCGGACCAGGAGGGCCCGCACCCGGGCCCGAGGTCCTGCCCGAAGCACCCCCACATCCTCAGGTGGGTCGGTCAAACGGATCCGCGTGAACCGGACCCCCGGCACGACCACGTTCGAGTCCACCACTCGCATCAGGTTGCCCGAGGAAGGCCGGTCGGGATGGCCCGGATCCGCGTTCGTCGACGGCTGCCGACCAACGCTCGGTCGATCGATGGATGCGCTCGGGAAGCGGTTCCGTCCGGTGCCCGAGGCCGTCATGGCTAGGCCGGTCCCCGTGGGCGCGGCCAGCGTCAGCGCCGCGGCCGTGGCCGCACCCACCGCCAGCGTGCCCAGCCTGGCACCCATCCTCCTGCGACCCGTGGCTTCAGCGCTTGGCGAACGCGACCGCGGCCACCATCAGGCCGGCCACCGAGAGCAGCGCGAGCGTGGCCAGCTCCCCTCGAGCCCTCCCCGCGGTGCCCCACGCCCGGTTGCGACCCCCCGCTCGGCGCGCAGAAGGTGCCGTGCAGGGACGCGGTCGATTCGGGACCGGGCTCGGTGCCGACGGAGGCGGACGCGTGGTCGTTCGTGGGGTTCGGGTCGTCGGTGCTGGATGAGACACGGACGTCCAGGTGGTTGCCGTCCCCCGCCGAAGTCCTGGAGCACGGCCGTCGCAGTGACCGAACCATCGCTGGCGATGGTGCCCAGGGAGTATCGGATCGCCCCTCCCGTGTGGCGGCACGTCCCCTGGCTGGTGCTGGCCGAGACACCGCCCGCGTCCGAGCCGTACACCGCCGCCAGGCGGACATCGTGCGCGGCCGCGGGTCCCAGGTTCCTGACCCTGATGGTCCAGGTGATGGTCGAACCCAGGACCACTGGGTCGGGCTCACCTGAGAGGCGGACCGTCAGATCCTGCTTGCAGCGGCAGCCGGCAGTGGCATGAAGGCGCTGAGCGCGATCGCAGCGACAGCGATCACGATCTTCGAGGCGCGCATGGCGGACTCCTCTCAACCGGGGGTGGCAGTGCCATCGTCGAGGGATGCGGGAGCGAGAGGTACCGTCACGTGCCCCTCGTCCGGTGGGACCCTCACCCGGCCCCGTCCGAGCGAGACGGTCCTTGCTCCGGCCGGTCGCGCCTCCTAGTCTGTACCGGACTAGCCGGGAGGCGCATGCCGTCGAAGGTGGAGATCGTGATCCTGGGGCTCCTGGCGGAGGGCCCTCGCTACGGCTACGAGCTGCTGGAACGGTACCGGTACCGCGCCATGGAGGAATGGGTGGAGGTCGGCAAGGCCAGCGTCTATCAGGCCCTCCGACGGCTGGAGGACTCGGGCGCCCTCACCGGGCGGCAGCAGGAGGGGACCGAGGGACCCGACCGCCGCGTGTACCGTCTGGCCCGGCCCGGGCGGCAGCGGCTGCACCGGACCGTGTTGGAGAGCTTGGCGGAGGCCGGACCCTACGGGTCGGACGGGGGTCCGGGCCTCGGCTTCGTCCACCTGCTGGATCGGGAAGAGGCCGATACCGTCCTGACGGCGAGGGAGGCGGCGCTCCGGGCTCGGCGAGGCCGCTTGGCCCAGGCACGCCGGGCGCTGGTCCCCGGGGCCGACCCGGGCGACCGGGTTGCGGCCCGCCTGCTGAGGCTCCAGGACGAGCTGGCCGGGACCGAGCTGAGGTGGCTGGTGGCGCTGCGTCGGGACCTCGCAGAGCTTGGGTCGTGAGCGATCCGGGCCGATAACCAGCGCGTCGGTACCGTCTCCTACCATGGGGGGACCATGGAGGCCGCGTTCTTCGACCTCGACAAGACGATCATCTCGAAGTCAAGCTCCCTCGCGCTGTCTCGGCCGATGTACCGAGCCGGCCTGGTCTCCAGATCCCAGCTGCTCCGGGGAGCCTACGCGCAGCTCGTCTACCTGCTGGTGGGGGCCGACGAGCGGAAGATGGAGCGGCTGAAGGAGGGCATGCTCGCCCTCACCAAGGGGTGGGAGCGCTCGCAGGTCGAGCAACTGGTGCAGGACGTGATCATCGACGTGATCGACCCGTTCGTGTACCAGGAGGCGCTCGACCTCATGGTCCTGCATCGTCAGCAGCGACGGCGCGTCTACATCGTCTCCTCCTCGCCGGAGGAGGTCGTCCGGCCTTTGGCCAGGCACTTCGGCGTGAACGGCGTCATCGCTACCCGGGCCAGGATCGTGGACGGCTGTTACACGGGCGATCTCGAGTTCTACTGCGCCGGCGAGGGGAAGGCGAACGCGATCACGGCTCTGGCCGACCGGGTGGGCATCGACCTGGAAGGCTCCTACGCCTACTCGGACTCCGTCTCTGACCTGCCCATGCTGGGGGCCGTGGGCCATCCGGTCGCCGTGAACCCCGACCGCGACCTGCGGAGGGTGGCCGAGGAAAGGGGTTGGGACATCCGCGAGTTCCGACGTCCCGTGCGGCTTCGTACCCGCATCGCCACGGCCGCCACCAGCACCCGCAACCAGGTCGCGGCCGGCATCCTCGCGGGCGCCGGCGTGGCCGTCGTGTTCGGCTGGGTGGTCCTGCGCTCCAGGCTCGCCGGCCACAGGGCCTGACGGCCGCCCAGCACCTCGACGGCCGGATTCGCGGGCCCACGTGGACCGGTGTACGATCGGTGTGTCACCTTCGGGTGACCGTGAAGGGAGCAGAAACCCACGCGCGTCTTGCCGCGGGAGGCATGCTCGAGGATCCGGAGGCCGAGGCCCCCGGTCACCGAGCAAGTGCAGACAGCGCATGTTCGCTGCTCCCTTCGCGCTCGTCCGGGGCGCTGGCCCGACCCCGCATCATCCGGTTCGCAGGGCCCCGTTGCCCTCTCCTCGCGGCTTGAACCCTGAACCACGTGGGTAGGTTGCGGCGCAGTACGGAATGGAATCGACGAGGAGAACCGCGTGGCCCAACCCTTCCAAGACGATCCG
>DASQQQ010000254.1:0-2577 GCA_035643355.1 Actinomycetota bacterium
GCTCGACGCGTGCAGCTGCTGGATCCCCTGCAGGATGTTCTCCTGCGTCTTGGATCCGAAGCCCTTGATCCCCGCCAGGCGTTCCTCGTGGATCGCGTCGAGCAGCTGATCGACGGCGGTGATGCCCAGTTCCTCGTACAGGACCATGGCCCGCTTGGGCCCGAGCCCCGGGATCGACATCAGTTGGCGCACGCCCGCGGGGATCTGGGCCCGCAGCTCTTCCAGGGCGGCCACCGAGCCGGTCTCCAGGTACTCGTGGATCTTCTCGCCGATCGACCTTCCCACGTTGGGGATGGCCAGGATCCCCTTCAGGTCGAGCTCGACCAGGTCGGCGTGGTACCCGCCCACCGCCCGAGCCGCCTTCTCGTACGCGCGCGGCTTGAAGGGGTCCTCCGACAGGATCGACAGCAGGTCGGCGTATTCGAGGAGGACCGCCTCCACCGTTTCGTTGGTTCGAGGCATGGTTCGCCTCCTCGCATCCCCTTACTCGAGACCGAGGAGCCAGAGCAGGACGGCCTTCTGGGTATGCAGCCGGTTCTCGGCCTGCTCCCACACCGCGGAACGCGGCCCGTCGATCACCTCGTCGGTGATCTCCTGCCCCCGGTGGGCCGGCAGGCAGTGCAGGATCGTGACGTCGTCCTTCGCCAGCTCCACCAGGGCCTGGTTCAGCTGGTACGCGGGGAAGACCAGCGCCCGCTCCTCGGCCTCGTCCTCCTGGCCCATGCTGGCCCAGACGTCCGTGTAGAGCACGTCGGCACCGCGACAGGCCGCCGCGGCATCGTTCAGGACCTCCACCGAGCCGCCCGTCTCCTGGGCGATCTCGCGGGCCCGATGCACCACCTGCGGGATCGGCTCGAAGCCCGGAGGGGTCGCCACCCGGACATGCATGGCGACCTTCGCCCCGGCGAGGAGCAGCGAATGGGTCACGTTGTTCCCGTCGCCGAGGTACACGAGCACCCGGCCGCCCGGACCGCCCCGAGCCTCGCGAACGGTGAGCAGGTCCGCCAGTGCCTGACAGGGGTGCTCGAAGTCCGACAGCGCGTTGACCACGGGGACGCTTGCCGCGGCCGCCAGCTGCTCGAGCCGCTCTTGCTCGAAGGTCCGGAGCACGATCGCGTCGACGTACCGGGAGAGCACCCGGCCGGTGTCCTCGATCGTCTCCCCCCGTCCCAGCTGGAGCTCAGCCGTCGACAGGGCCACGGGATGACCTCCGGTGCCGGCGATGGCCACCTCGAAGGACACCCGTGTGCGCGTTGAAGGCTTCTCGAAGATCAGCGCGATGGCCTTGCGGTGCAGGCGATCCGCGTAATCCTCCGGCGTGGCCTTGACCTTCGCGGCCAGGTCCAGGATGCGGTCGAGCTCGCCCGGCGTCAGGTCGTCGATCGAAAGGAAGTCGCGCTCCATCGGTCGAAGTCTATCCGTCCGCGCACCCCGGCGCGGCGTCCGGCTGGGACCGGCGCTACCCGGCGCTACCCGGCGCTATCCGGCGCGGAGCTCGGCGCCCAGGTCCCGTCCCAGGCGCTCCACGATCTGGGCCACGGCGGCGTCCGCCTCGGCCGCGGTCAGGGTGCGGTCCTGCGCCCGCAGGTCCACGGAGAACGCCAGGCTCTTCCGGCCCTCGGGCAGGGGCGGACCCTGGTGGACATCAAAGAGCACGCAGCCGCCGAGCAGGTCCCCCGCGGCCTCCTCCAGGGCCGCCTGCACGCCGCCGGCCGGCGTGTCCTCCGCCACCATGAACGCCAGGTCCCGCCGGACCGGAGGGAAGCGGGGGAGGTCCAGGACCGCGAGCTCGGAGCCCGCGCGGCCCATCAACGCCTCCAGGTCGAGTTCGCCCACGGTGACGCGCCCCGCGAGGTCCAGACTCGCCGCGGCCCTCGGATGCAGCTCGCCGAAGGCCCCCACCACCTGCGGTCCGATCCGCACCTCGGCCGAGCGTCCCGGATGGAACGGGTCGCCCGGCGGGTCGCCGAGCGCCCAGCCCCGGACCCCCAGGTCGGCCAGCACGGCCTCCACCACGCCCTTGCCGTCGAAGACATCGAACGAGCGCTCGGGCTCGGCCCAGCCCTGCGAGGCGCGACCGGCCAGCACGAAGCCCGCGGCGCGCTCCTCCCGGACGTCCTTACCCCCCGATCGGAAAACCGCCCCGATCTCGAACAACGCAGCGCCCCGCACATGCCGGTTGAGGTTGCGCCGCAGGGCCTTGAGCAGCCCCGGCGCCATCCTGGGACGCAGGTAGCCCTCGTCGGCCTGCAGGGGGTTCGTCACCGGCACGGCGCCCGGATCCCCGAACAGCGCCAAATCCGTGTCGGAGACGAAGGGCACCTGGCGTACCTCCCGGAGCCCGGCCCTCACCAGGCTCCGCCGGACCCGCCCGATGAAGGCGTACCCTGCGGGCAAGCCCCCCGGCTGGCGAGCCGCCGGAAGGCTGGAGCCGACCCGCTCGTAGCCCTGGACGCGCACGATCTCCTCGATCAGGTCGACCTCGCGCTCCACGTCCACGCGGTAGCCGGGCACCTCCACCTCCACCCGGTCCTCGTCCACGACCCGCACCGGCATCCGCAGGCGGTCGAACACCTC
>DASQQQ010000255.1:0-2017 GCA_035643355.1 Actinomycetota bacterium
CACCTGCTTCATCGGCCTCTTCGTGGTGGCGCACGGGTGGGTGACGCCCGGCGGCGGGTTCCAGGGCGGCGTGGCGCTGGCCGCGGTCCCCGCGCTGGCGATGCTGGCGGGGCGCCACGTTCGCGTGAGACGGTTCCGGACCGTCCCCCTCCTGGATCTCGTGGAGGGGTCGGCGATCGGCGCCTACGTGGTGGTCGGGGGTATCGGGGCGCTGGCGGGCTCCGGGTTCCTGGCGCACGTCCTGCCGCTGGGGACGCCCGGAACCCTCGCGTCGGCGGGGACGATCGTGCTGCTCAACGGCCTGGTCGGTGTGGCGGTCGCGACCGGGATCGTGCTCCTGGTCGCGGAGTTCCTGGAGCAGACGCTCCTGCGGGGTGGCTGATGGACGTCCTGCCGTACGCGGTGGCGGCCTGGCTCTTCGTGGTGGGGATCTACGGCATGGCGACGAGCCGCCACCTCGTGCACCTCGTCGTGTGCCTGTCGGTGCTCCAGTCGTCCACGTACGTCCTCCTGCTCGCCGTCGGGTTCCGCGCGGGGGCCACCGCTCCCGCGTTCTCGAACGTCCCCCAAGGGACGCCCGCGGTGGACCCGGTGGTCCAGGCGCTCGTGCTGACCGACATCGTGGTCCAGGTGACGGTCACGGCGCTCCTCCTGGCGCTCGCGGTTCAGGAGCACAAGCGATTCGGGGAGCTGGACCCCGAGGAGCTGCGTGCCCTGCGAGGCTAGGGTGGACCCGCTCGCCCCCGTTCCCGTCGTCGTGCCGCTCGGCGCGGCGGCTGTCCTCGCGGCCGGGACGACCCTGCTCCGGCGCCGGGTGGCCGACGCGATCTCGGTGGGGACGGCCGCCGGCACGGCCGGGCTCGCCACCTGGCTGCTGGTCCGGGCGGGACCCGGACCGATCGAGTACTGGTTCGGCGGCTGGGCCCCTCGCGGCGGCAGCGTCCTGGGGGTGGCACTCGCGGTCGACCGCCTCGGGGCGGGACTGGCGGCGTTCGTGGCCGTGCTCGTGACCGCCGCGCTGGTCTTCTCGTGGCGCTACTTCGACACGGTCGGGACGCTCTTCCACGTCCTCCTGCTCGTGTTCCTCGCGGCGGCGACGGGCTTCGCGCTTGCGGGCGACCTGTTCACGATGTTCGTTCTCTTCGAGGTCCTGAGCGTCTCGGCGTACGCTCTGACCGGGTACCGGATCGAGCACCGGGCCCCGCTCCAGGCTGGTCTGAACTTCGCCGTGGTGAACAGCCTCGGCGCGCTCGCCGTCCTGATCGGCATCGCCCTCCTGTACGCGCGGACGGGATGGCTGAACCTCGCGAAGATCGGGCAGGCGCTGACCGGAGCGCCCGCCGACGGGCTCGTCGTGGTCGCGCTGGCGTTCCTGCTGGGGGGCTTCCTGGTCAAGGCGGCGGCGGTCCCCGTCCACTTCTGGCTGGGCGACGCCTACGCGGTTGCACCGACGCCCGTGGGCGTGGTGTTCGCGGGCGCCCTAACCGAGCTGGGGATCTTCGGGGCCACCCGCGTCTACTGGACGGTGTTCTCCGGGGTGCGGGGCGACCACGACGCCCTCGGGACGGTGCTCCTTGTGGTGGGGGTCGCGACCGCGGCGGTCGCCGCGATCATGGCCTTCGAGCAGCGGCACCTGAAGCGGCTCATCGCGTTCGTCACGATCTCCCACTCTGGGATCATGCTGGCGGGCGTCTCTACCCTCGACGCGGGGGGCCTCACCGGAGCGTCGCTCTACGCGGTGGCCGACGGGGCGGTGAAGGCGGCGCTCTTCCTCGCGATCGGCATCCTCCTGCACAGGCTCGGCTCGGTCGACGAGGATGACCTGCGGGGCAGGGGGCGAGGCATGCCGGTGGTGGCGGGGGTCTTCGTGCTGGCCGGGCTCGGGCTGGCCGGGCTGCCACCCTTCGGCACCGAGGTGGGGAAGCTCCTGATGGATCACGCCGCTTCCGCTGCCGGGCGCGGGTGGGTGCCACCGTTGGTCGCCGCGGTCTCGGTGCTCACCGGCGGCGCCGTCTTG
>DASQQQ010000256.1:0-3071 GCA_035643355.1 Actinomycetota bacterium
CCTGCGGCTGGAACCCCATGTCCAGCATCCGATCCGCCTCGTCCAGGACCAGGATCCGGATGGTGCCGAGCCCGAGCGCGCCACGGTCCACCAGGTCGTTCAGCCTGCCCGGGGTGGCGATCACCACGTGCGCGGCGGACGGCTTGTGCCCTCCGCCCTCCCGGCGACGACCGCGCTGGGGCGCACGAGGACCGCCGCCGCCGTGGACCACCGCCACGCCCAGACCCCGGGCCCGTGCGATCGGCTCGACGTCCTCGCCGACCTGAGCGGCCAGCTCCCGGGTGGGGACCAGGACCAGGGCGGCGGGCCTGGGATCCTCGGCTCGGAGCCGCTCCACGATGGGGACGGCGAAGGCCAGGGTCTTGCCCGAGCCGGTCTTCGATCGGCCGAGCACGTCGTGGCCCTCCAGGGCGTCGGGGATCACCAGGGCCTGGATCGGGAACGGGCTGGACATGCCCCGCTCCGAGAGGACACGATCCACGGTGGACGAGACGCCGAGCTCGGGGAAGGACGGCGTCAGGGAAGCGGGTGCGACGGACATGTTCACTCCTTCTGCCACGGATACCCGCGGCGGGTCCGGGGGAGGTTCTGCGTGACCCCGAGACCGCCGGAAGGAGGAACGAGGAAGCGAAACCTCACGGGACGGCATCCACCGTCCGTACCTGGAGCGTATCAGGAAGGGGAGCGCTCAGCGGACCAGGAGGGCGATCATGGCGAAGTGGCACGCGGCGGCGGTCACCATGAGCGCGTGCCACACCTCGTGGAACCCGAAGACCGACGGGCGGGGGTCCGGCCGCTTGGCGGCGAAGACGATCGCCCCCAGCGTGTAGAACGCACCTCCGGTCAGGAGCAGGGCCACCTCCGCGGCCGTCATGCCCCGGATCAGCTGCGGCATCACGACCAGTACCAGCCACCCCAGCCCCACGTATAGGCCGCCGGTGGCCGCCCGGAACCCGTCGATCCGCGTGATCTTGAGGGCCACGCCGACCGAGGCCCCCATCCACACGGCGGCCAGCAGGATCGCCGCTACGGGGCCGTCCAGCACGAGCAGGGACACCGGCGTGTAGCTCCCGGCGATGAGGACATAGATCATCGAATGGTCCACGCGCTTCATCCGCCGACGAGCGGCCGAGGACCACCGCCCTCGGTGATAGGAGGCGCTCACGCCGAAGACCCCGACCAGGCTCAGCGCGTAAACGGCCGAGGCGATCCGCGCCGCCGGGCCCCGCGCGATGAGCACCAGGGCGAGCGCGGCCGGGATCGAACAGAAGAACGCCACCTCGTGGATCCGGCCGCGGAGCCGAGGCTTCGGAGCAAGAGACACCGCGTCCAAGGACCCCATGCTACGTCCGACGGGGCGCGATACGCTTCCTGGATGCAGCACGGCTCCGCCGGCGAACTCGCGCACCGCCTGGCCGTCGCTCGCGGCGACGAGCCGGCCGACCTGGTGCTGTCCGGCGGACGGGTCTTCTCCGTGTTCACGGGCGAGTTGCTCGATGCCGACGTGGCGGTGGCCGGCGAACACGTCGCCGGGCTGGGTCGCTACGAGGGCCGGGAGCGGGTCGATGTGTCGGGCCAGATCCTGCTCCCCGGCCTGATCGACGGCCACATGCACATCGAGTCCACGAAGCTCCCGCCCGATCAGTTCGCTCGAGCGGCCCTGCCCTGGGGCACTACCACGGTCGTGCTCGACCCGCACGAGATCGCGAACGTCTTCGGCCTGCGAGGCGTCCGAGCCCTGATCGGGGCCGCCGAGGATGTCCCCCTAGACATGTTCGTGATGGCCTCTTCGTGCGTCCCCGCGAGCCCCTTCGAGTCCGGCGGCGCCACCGTGGACGCCGACGACATCGAGGCCTTCCTGCGGGACGAGCCCCGGGCCCTGGGCATCGCCGAGATGATGGATTTCCCCGCCCTGGTGGCCGGCCAGCCGGAGACCCTGGCGAAGGTCTCGGCATCGGGGGGACGCCAGATCGACGGGCATGCTCCGGGACTATCGGGCCGGGCCCTCAACGCCTACCTGGCGGCCGGCGTCCGCAGCGACCACGAATGCACCACGTACGAGGAAGCGCTGGAGAAGCGCCGGCTGGGGATGTGGATCATGATCCGTGAGGGGTCCGCGGCCAGGAACCTGGAGGCGCTCCTGCCGCTCGTGCTGGAGCACGGTCCGGCCAACTGTCTGCTCTGCACCGACGACCGCGAACCCGACCACCTGGTCGACGAGGGGCACGTCAACGACATCATGCGCAAGGCGGTGGCGATGGGCTGTCCGCCGGCCGATGCCGTGGTGATGGGGACCCTGAATGCGGCCCGGTACCACCGCTTGTACGAGTACGGCGCCATCGCGCCGGGCCGGGTCGCTGACATCGTGGCGGTGGAGGACCTCAGCCGGTTCCGTCCGTTACAGGTCTGGAAGCGGGGCCGGTTGGTGGCCGAGGCCGGAACGGCGCGCGAGGTCCCCGCGCGGCCCATGCCCGACTGGATGCGGGGCAGCGTGCGCGTGCGGCCGCTCCGGGCCGATGACTTCTCGGTCCACGTGGACGGACAGGTGCGGGTGATCGGTGTGGATCCCGGGCAGATCGTCACGCGTTCGCTGGTGGACCAGCCCGGGCGGGAGGGGGGCTCGGCGGTGGCCGATCCCTCCCGGGACCTGGCCAAGATCGCCGTGATCGAACGCCACCGTGGGACCGGCCGGATCGGGCTCGGCTTCGTCCGAGGGTTCGGGCTTCGGCGGGGGGCACTCGCCTCCACGCACGCCCACGACGCCCACAACGTGGTGGTGGTCGGCGTTGACGACGACGACATGGCGGCGGCCGCGAACCGCCTGGCCCAGACCGGAGGCGGACAGGTCGCCCTCGCGAGCGAAGAGGTGCTCGGCGAGGTGGCCTGTCCCTTCGGCGGACTGCTGTCGGATCGGCCGGCGGAGGAGGTGGCCGCCGCGGTCCGGGGGCTGGATGCTGCGGCCACGGGCCTCGGTGTCACCCTGCCGGCGCCGTTCATGGCTATGTCGTTCCTGGCGCTGTCCGTGGTGCCCGAGCTCAAGCTGACCGACCGCGGCCTGGTCGACGTCGACC
>DASQQQ010000257.1:0-13536 GCA_035643355.1 Actinomycetota bacterium
ACCGGGGTCTCGGTGGTGCTGACGAGGGGCGAGGACCGCGCGATCCTCACCGCGCCGGGGACCATCGCCGCGCTGCGGCGGGATCTGGTGCAACCCGACCTGGTTCGGACCGCGCGACACGTCCACGTCGCTTCCTACTTCCTGCAGCTCGACCTCCGCGGCGAGCTCCTGGAACTGTTCCGCGATGCCCATGGGGCGGGCGTGACGACGTCGATCGATCCCAACTGGGATCCAACCGAAGGATGGGACGGCGGCTTGCTGCCGCTCCTGGAACACACCGACCTGTTCTTCCCGAACGCCGCGGAGGCACGGGCCATCACCGGCATCGAGGAAGCGAGTGTCGCGGCTCAGGCGCTCGCCGAGCGGGGGCCGGTGGTGGCCATGAAGTTCGGCCGGGATGGTGGCCTCGTCGTTGCGGGGACCGAGGCTGTCCGGTGTCGGTCGGTGCCGATCGACGCGAAGGATACGACCGGGGCCGGGGACAGCTTCGACGCCGGGTTCCTGGCCGGGCGGCTGGAAGGCTGGGACCTTGACCGATGTCTGGCGCTCGCCGTGGCGTGCGGGGCGCTCTCGACGCGCGCGCTGGGCGGTACGGGCGGCCAGCCCACGATGGAGGAGGCGCTGGCCGCGATGGAGGTGGTGCCGTGATCGTCTGCGTGGCGGCGAGCCCTTCGGTGGACAAGCTCTTCGAGGTGGAGCGGGTCCGGATCGGGGCGATCCACCGCCCCGCCTCGTTCGTGAGCGTTCCCGGCGGCAAGGGGCTGAACGTGGCGCGAGCCGCCCACGCCCTGGGGGCCGAGGTGCGGGCGACCGGCATCCTGGCCGGGCACGCCGGCCGGTGGATCGAGGGGGCGCTGGCCGACGAGGGCGTTCCCGGAACGTTCGCCTGGGTGGAGGGAGAGACGCGGGCGTCGCTCTCGGTGGCCGATGCCACGGACCGCGGGCTGACCGAGTTCTACGAGCGCGGCACGGACATCGGTCCGCACGGGTGGGCGCGGTTGGAGGACGTCGTTCGAGGCCTGCTCCCTGGCGCGGGTTGGATGACGATCTCCGGGTTCGTGCCGCCCGGCGCACCGGACGACGGCTACGCCCGGCTGGTGAAGGAGGCCCACGCGATGGGCGTCCGGGTCGCGCTCGACACGCGGGACGACCCGCTGCTGATGGGCATCGCCGCCGGCCCGGACGTGGTGAAGGTCAACGCCGAGGAGGCCGGAGCCCTGCTCGGGATGAGACTGGAGGCCCTTGAGGAGGCGGTGCACGCGGCCACCGAGATCCGCTGGCGCCTGGATGGGTCCGATCGGGCCGCCATCATCACCCGAGGCGCCGAGGGGGCGGTGGTGGTGACGCCCCAGGGGGACGTCCTCCAGGGGCGGCTCTACGAGCGGGGCCGGTATCCGGTGGGCAGTGGCGACGCGTTCCTGGGCGGCCTGGTCACCGGGCTCGACCGAGGTGAGCCGTGGCAGCAGGCCCTCCGTCTGGCGCTGGGGGGGGCGGCGGCCAACGCGATGGTCCCCGGGGCGGGCCGGCTGGATCCGGCCACCGCAGAGCGCCTCTCATCGGCGGCGGTGGTGGAACTGCTGGAGGGGGACGGCACGCGGCTCAGAACAGCTCCCACTCCGGGTGCTCCTCCAGCGGGTGACGAGCCGTCTCCCGGGTCGCGGTGACGATCGCGTCGGGGTGGCGCTGGAGCAGCGTGATCGGGTACTCGGCTGTGGGCTCCGAGAACAGGGCCACGCGGAAGGCCGTCTGCTTCCAGGCGCCCGTGTCGCTGTAGACGCGGATCTGGGCGGCCGACAGACACTCGCGCATCCCGAGGGTGATCGACATCTGCGGCACGAACTGGTAGGCGGAGCCGAAGGTCCGGTTCGCGAGCGCGATAACAGTGTCCGCACTGTTCTCCTGGATCCGGATGGACGAGTCGGCCAGCTCCTCCACGGTGAGGGCTCGGTACGGATCGCGCCGGGCCTGGTTGTAGGCCACATGACCATCCTGGCCCCACCCACCCACCGTGATGTCGACCGGCCCTTCGGCGATCGCCGCCGCCACGGCCTCGGCGGTCGCGGGGAGCAACCAGTGGCGCTGCGGCTCGGGCACCGCGAGCTCGGGGCGGATTCCGCCGTAGAACTCGCGCTCCATGAAGGTCCGGAAGTTGTAGGGGTGGCCGACCGGGAGCTGCCGACCCTGCCAGTCCAGGCACTCGTCCATGTGGAACACCGACAGGTGGGTCAGGGAGACGCTCCTCGCGTTCACACGCTCGCGGAAGGGCGCGTACCAGCCGGAAGGGCCGCACGGCACGATGGCCCGCGTGGGTTGGTTCTCCTCGTTGTTCCGCTCGACCACGTCCACGAGCTCCTTCGCCATCAACAGCGCCATCTCACGAGCGTCGGCAACGAGCCGGAACGGCACCCGGGGACGATAGGCGGCGAGCTCGTCCACCGGGATGCGGCACCACCGCTCCAGGTCGCGCGGGTCGACGCGGCTCACGGCGGGCTCCCGAGCTCGGACCGAGGTTCCTGGCCGTACGTCGCGTGGTAGCGGGTCCACCACTTCTCGATCTCGTCCGGATCGATCGCGGTGGGCTCGCCCAGCTGCCGGGCCAGCCACATCGTCTTCGCGGCGTCCTCGATCATCGTGGCCGCCTTCAGCGCGGCCCGGGCGCTCGTGCCGAACGCGAACACACCGTGGTTGGCGAGCAGGACACCGGGCGCTCGGGTCCGGTGGCGCAGGATCGCCTCCCCGATGTGATCGCCCTCGTTGTCCGCGTAGGGGGCGCAGGGGATCTCGCCCCCGAACTCATCCGCCATCGCCGTGAGGGCGCAGGGGACCGATCGGGCCACGGCGGCCCAGGCGGTGGCGAAGCTCGAATGCGTGTGCACCACGCCGCCGATCCCCGGGTCCGCCCGGAACAGCGCCAGGTGATGCGGGGTGTCCACGCTGGGTCGCAGGGAGGAGACGATCCGGTCGGGGATCGCGTCGGCGGGCGCAGGATGCCCGTCGAGCGTGACCACCGCCAGGTCCTCGGGGCGCAACCGGTCGTAGTCCACGCCGCTTGGCTTGATCAGGACCAGCCCCGTGTCCGGGTGCAGGCCGCTGGCGTTCCCCGAGTGCGCCGCCACCAGCCCGCGCTCGGGCAGCTGGCGGTTGGCCCACCACACCTCCTCGCGCAACGAGACGAAGTCCACCGTTCTCCCTCCTCACTCGTGCAGGCAGGCCGCCAGCGGTGGCCGGGGCGAGAGCCCCAGGGCTTCCGCGAAGGCCAGGACCGACCGCAGATCCGCGTCCGGGGGGATCGTGTGCGGCGACGTCACGGCGCAGGCGGCCAGCAGCACGCCCAGGTCCAGGGCGTCGGCGAGCTTCGCCGGTGGATCGACGCCCGCCGTGGGTGCGAGCAGCGGGATCCCCACGGCGAGGGCGGCCACGATCCCGCCCAGCAGCGCGTCGCCCGCCCCGGCGGTTCCGGCCACCTCCACCGAAGGGGCGGGGCGATGGACCCAGCAGCCCTCCTCGAAGCCGAAGGCGCCGAGCGCGCCGGCGCTCACTACGATGCGCATGCCCCCTCGCTCCCCATCGAGGGCGCCGGCCACCCGGCCCAGGAACGGTTCGGGGTCGTGCGGGTCGAGCGGACCGGCCAGGACGGCCGCCTCCTCCCGGTTCATGGCCAGGAGGTCGACCATCTCCAACAGGCCCGAGCCCTGCGCCTCGCGCACCTCGGCCGTCAGGAACGAGGCCACCCGGAAGGCCCCGACCTGGGTGCCCAGCTCGAGCAGGCGCCGGCGGACGGCCAACGGCACCTCGGGCGCCGCGAGCACGATCCCCCGTGGCCCGGCCTCCTCGACCAGGGGGGCAACGGCGTCCACCTCGGATCGCCCGAGCGCCGAGGCGGCCGAGTCCACCGTGGTAAGGTTGCCGCCCGCTCCGTCCGGATACTGGAAGCACACGCTGAACAGGGTGGGGCGGCCCGGGACCGCCTCCACCCGGCTCGTGTCCATGCCGGCCGATCGCATCTCCGCCACCAGCGCCCGTCCGGCCTGGTCGTCCCCGACCCGGCCCACCGGGACCACGTGGAAGGGTCGCCCGGACGGATCGGCGGCCAGCAGCCGGGCCACGTGGTGCGCGACGATATGGAGCTTGCAGCGGTCCCGGGCATCGAGCAGCCGGGCGCCGCGGCTCTCGTCCCGGCCCAGGGTGCGGTCGCCCTCGAGCGCCATGACGATCCCGCTGCCGATCCCGCCCACGCCCACCAGCCGCACGAACGGCTCGGGCCGGACGGCACGAAGACCGGCGGATGGCGCCGGCGCGAGCCTCACGGCACGAGCCTCACGTGGCGAGCCTCACGGGACGAGCACCACCTTGAACCGGTCCGTCGTGTCGACGAGCTCCTCGAACGCCCGCTGGCCCTCCGCCAGCGGCATGGTCGTGAACCAGCCGCCCGTGTCGATGAGACCGCCCTCGATCGCATCCAGGGCCCGCGAGAAGTCCTCATCGGTCCAGGCGAAGGAGCCGGTGATCGTGATCTCCTTCCCGGCCACGGCGAAGAAGTCGATCCGTCCGCCGGGCGAGCCCAGCCCCACCGCCTCGATCCGCCCGCCCGGGCGCACCACCCGAAGACCCAGGGCCCAGGTTGCCTCGAGGCCTGCGGCATCGATCACGACGTCCACACCCCGGTCGCCGGTGGCCTCCCGGAGGCCCGCCTCGGGGTCCTCACCCTCGAGCGGTGTCGCTCCCTGGGCCCGGGCCAGCTCTCGTCGCGTGCGGATCGGGTCCGTGACGAACGCCCGGCGGGCGCCCCGCTCGAGGGCCATCCGAGCCATCAGCACCCCGATGGGACCGGCACCGATCACCAGCACGTCGTCGTGGGGGCGGACGGAGCGCGAGGTGACGTGGACGGCGTTCGCTAGCGGCTCGGTGAGGGTGGCCAGGTCCGCGGGCACCTGGGGCGAGATCGGCGCCACGGCCTCCTCCGGGACCACGAACCGCTCGGCGAACGCTCCGGTCAGCTCCCGGCCCACCAGCCGCCCGTTCAGACACAGGTTGGTCCGGCCGGCCCGACACGGTTCGCAGGCCCCGCAGGCCAGGATCGGTTTGAGCACCACCCGTCGGTCGAGCAGTCCGGGGTCGACGCCGTCGCCGACGGCGGGGACCGTTCCCACGCCCTCGTGACCCATCACGAGGGGCGGGATCCGGCGGGGGCTGGCCTCCCGGAACCCGTGGAGGTCCGAGCCGCACACCGCAGCGGCCTCGGTCCGGAAGACGACCTCCCCCGCCCCAGGGGTCGGATCGGGCGCCTCCTGCAGCTCCATCCGCCGGGGCCCCAGATACACGAGGGCCCTCATCGGGGTCGCACCGCCGAGAGGACGAACGGCCTGTCCCTGTGGGGCACCAGCACCGAGGCTCCGGGATGCTCGTCCCGAGCGCTCTGCACCACGTGCTCCGGGTGCCCGCGGTTGTACGGGAACAGGTCGTGGTGCATCGGGATCAGCACGTGGGCCTCGATCTCGGCCGCGAGCCAGGCCGCCTCGCGCTCGGAGAGGTTGCCCACGATGTCGCGGGACTCGCGCTCGGGATCTCGGCCGTTGACCGGGAGCATCGCGACGTCCACGGCCAGTTCTCGGAGGGTGGGCACCATGCCCTCGTAGTGGATCGTGTCGCCCGCGTGGTACAGGCGGAGCCCGCCGAGATCGACCACGAAGCCCACGAACCGGATCAGCCCGCCAGAGAGGGCCTCTCCGAACCCGTACGCGTCCTCCATCGTGACGCCATGCATCGCCGGGACCGGTCGGATCGTCACGCCGCGGAGCTCGGTGGTCTCGCCGGGCTGGACCCCCACCACCCGATCGGCCGGGATGCCGACCTCGGTCACCATGTCGACGATCGGGGTGGGCACGACGAACACGGCGGCAGGGGAGGCGGCCGCGATGCCCGGGGCGCTGTCGGCATCGAAGTGGTCGACGTGCTCGTGCGAGCACAGGACCAGGTCCACCCCGGCGGCGTCTTCCGGTGCGAGCGCGCTCTCGTAGGCCCGGCCCTCGTGCGGCGAGAGGAAGGGGTCCAGGAGGATCGTGGCACCGCCTCCGCGGACGATGAACCCGGACTGACCGAGCCACCAGACGGCGGCGCTCGCCGGACCGATCTCGATCTGCTGGAGCCGTTCGATCGGTGTTGGCATGGGGCCTCCTTCACATCGCGAGCTGCCCGCCGTCCACCACGAGCATCTCGCCGGTGATGAACGTCGCCTCGTCCGAGGCCAAGAACGCGTACGCCGCGGCCACCTCCTCCACGGCGCCCGAGCGCCCGAGCGGGATCTTCTCGCGCTCGTACCACGCCGTGTACTCGGGGTCCTCCGCTTCCCCTTGGAGCGGGGTGAAGATCTTGCCCGGGCACAGCGCGTTCACGCGGATCCCGTGGACACCAAGCTCGGTGGCCATGGTGCGGGTGAGCATGGTGATGGCGCCCTTCGACGCGTTGTAGTGCGCGTAGCCCGCCTCCCCCTCGAAGGCGTTGGTCGAGGACATGTTCACGATCGAGCCGCCCCGCCCGCGGGCCACCATCTTCTGGGCCACCTTCTGGGCCACCAGGAACATCCCGCGCAGGTTGATGTCGAGCACCTCGTCCCAGTGCTCCAGCGTGGTCTCCAGGAAGGGCTCCTGCCAGGCCACGCCGGCGTTGTTGGCCAGCACGTCGATGCCGCCCAGGAACCGCTCGGCCTCCTCGACCAGCAGGTCGACGTCCTCGGAGCGGCTCACGTCGCAGGCCATGCCGGCGGCCTCCCCGAGCGTGAGCAGCTCGCGCACGGCCTGCTCCACGCCGGGGGCGCCGCGGGCACAGATGAAGACCCTGCAGCCTTCCTCCAGGAACCGACGGGCGGCCGCTTCGCCGATCCCGCGGCTCGCCCCGCTCACCAGGACCCCCTTTCCCTCCAGCCCTCGCATCAGCGCAACTTCCCCCGCGCGGCGATGTCGAAGGTCCGGACGACCTCGCCGTCCCGAACACCGAACGCTCGATCGAACATGTTCACCGTGGCGCACGCGTGCAGCGGGATCACCTCCAACCGCTCCCCGATCCGTACGTCGTCCCGCCCGGTGCGGCGCCCCACGGCGTGCTCCTCGTTCATGAAGTCCAGGCGGAGCTCGGGCCGGCCGGCCACCACGCCGCGTCCGGGGAAGGGAGGGCCGTCCGCGCCGTCGGAGGTGAAGGCCTTGGTCCCCGCGTCGAGCACGAACCGCTCGTCGCTGGGGTGGGCCACCACGGTGGTGAGCACGCCCAGCGCGCATCGCTCCTCGGTGGCCACGCCCAGGCGCATCTGCTGGACGTCGTTGAAGACGTACGTGCCGGGCCGGATCTCGGTCACCCCGGGCACGCCCGCCACGATGCGGGCGGTGGGCGTGGAGCCCACGCTGATCCGCCGGAGCGGGATCCCGACCTCGGCGCACCGCTCGGCCGTCTCCACCAGGTCACGCCCCTCGCGCTCGGCCACGGCCTGCAGCTCCTCGCGGCTCGAGCTCCGGTAGGCGTGGCCGGCGTGGGTGAGAAGGCCCACGATCTCCACCCCGGGCAGTTCCGACAGCTCCTGCACCAGGGCGACGGTGGAGGCTCCGGGCGGGCGTCCCAGCCGATGCAGCCCCGTGTCGACCTCCACCAGGACGGGCATCTCGCGGCCCAGGTCCTTGCCCACGCGGCCCAGGCCCTCGGCCACCTCGACCGAATCGGTGGTCACGGCGATCTGGGCGCGCGCGGCCAGCTCGCGAAGGCGAGAGAGCTTTTGCTCGCCCACGATCGGGTAGGCGATCAGCACGTCGTCGATGCCGGCGTCCACCATCACCTCGGCCTCGCCGAGCTTGGCCACCGTGATGCCGCGAGCGCCGGCCTCGAGCTGCATCCGGGCGATGTCCGGGCACTTGTGCGTCTTCGCGTGGGGACGCAGGGCGACCCCAGAGGCTCGGACGGCCTCCTGCATCTCGGTGATGTTGTCTTCCAGCGTGTCCAGGTCGATCAGCAGGGAGGGCGTATCCAGGTCGGAGATCGCGTCGAGGTGGGGGATCGCGTCGCTCACCGCTGGGGCAGGTACAGGACGGCATCGATCTCGACCAGGATGTCCCGCAGCTCGGCGCCGGCGGTGGTCCGGGCCGGCCTGGGGAGCGCGTCGAAGATCCGCTCGTACGTGGCGTTGAAGGCGGGGAACAGATCGATGGAGGACAGGAACGCGGAGACCTTGACCACGTCACGGAGGGACCCGCCCGCGGCGGTCGCGATGGCCCCCAGGTTCCGAAGCGTCGCCTCCGTCTGCTCCTCCACCGTGGTACCCACGACCTCGAGGCTCACCGGGTCCAGCGGTCCCTGGCCCGAGATGAACACGAAGTCGCCGGCCCGGATGGCCTGAGAATAGGCACCGGTCCCCCTGGGTGCGCCCTCCGTGCGGACCTCGTCCCGTTCGTCCATCGGCTCCTCCCACCCGCGGTCCGACCGCTCGGACGTCGCCCGGATTCTAGTACCGAGGCCTTGCGGTGCGCATATCTGTCGCTTCTGCCGCGCGTTCCATCACGAACGTGCAGGCAGGCTACCGACGGGAGTAGGATTCGGACCGTCGAGCAGGGGCGAGGATCCGGAACGAAGGAGGCGGCCATGCCCGCGGACGGGCCCAGGATCGTGATCGTCGGTGCCGGGGGGTGGGTGTTCCCGCTGGAGCTGTCCCGGGACATCCTGTCCTTCACCGGGCTGGCCTCGGGCTCGCTCGTCCTGTACGACATCGATCACGCGGCCTCCGAGCGGACGCGCGGCTTCGTGGAGCGGCTGATGGCCGCGGGGAAGGTGCAGGCCACCGTGGAGGTGGCGCCCGATCTTCCGACGGCGCTCCGCGGGGCGGACTTCGTGATCACCGTGTTCCAGGTGGGAGGCGTCGAGGCCTACGCGCACGACGTCCTGATCCCTCGTGAGTACGGGATCGATCAGACGGTGGGGGACACCTTGGGGCCGGGCGGGATCTTCCGAGGGCTCCGAACGGTGGAGGCCCTCCGTGTGGTGGCCGAGGCCATGCTGGAGATCTGCCCCGACGCCTGGCTGCTGAACTACGCGAACCCGATGTCGATCAACTGCTGGGCCACGGACCTGCTCGGCGTGAAGATCGTGGGCCTGTGCCACAGCGTGCAGGGGACCTCCGAGCTGCTGGCCCGAGAGCTCGGCGTGCCGTACGACGAGGTGACCTTCGACTGCGCCGGGGTGAACCACACGGCCTGGTTCACCACCTTCCGCCGCGGTGGCGAGGACCTGATCCCGAGGATCCGGGAGGTCATGCGGGCCCGCCACGTGGACCGGTCGATCCCATTGCTCCCGCGCTCGGACGATCCCTACGAGAGCATCGAGCGGGTCCGGGCCGAACTGATGATGCTCACCGGCTACTTCCACACGGAGTCCAGCCATCACGCGAGCGAGTACTGGGCCTGGTTCCGCAAGACGCCGGAGCTCAGGCAGGAGTACCTCGATCGGCGGTGGGACTACCTGGCGATCTGCCAAAGCGCCGATGCCTCCTACACGAACGAGGATCTGGTCGAAGAGGCCGAGCGCGGCGGGCTGCACCACGGCGGTGAGTTCGCGGCCCCGATCATGGACAGCATCGTGACCGGCGCCACTCGCGTGGTCTACGGGAACGTCCGGAACGGAGGGTCGATCGAGAACCTGGCTCCCGAAGCGTGCGTGGAGGTGGCCTGCGCGGTGGACGGGAACGGGATCCGGCCGCTCCGCTACGGGATGCTGCCCCCGGCCTGCGCGGCGCTGAACCAGCTCCAGATCGCCGTCCAAGGACTGACCGTGGAGGCGGCGATGACCGGGGATCGCGACCTGGCTCACGCCGCGGTGGCGATCGATCCCCTCACCAGCGCGGTACTCGCGCTACCGAGGATCCACGAGATGGTGGACCGGATGCTCGAGGCCGAGGCGCCGTGGCTCCCACGGTTCGAGCCGCGGGCGACCGCCCGGGCCTGAACGATGCCCGGTCCCGTGCCGGCGGGGTCCTCTCGACGCGAGCTGGTGGACCTTCCCCTCCACGCCTATCGGCCGGTGCCCAGGATCCGCCTCCCTCAGCACCCGGTGCATCGAGCGCGGTTCCCGGCCATCGACGCCCACAACCACCTCGGGCGCTGGTTGTCCGAGTGGCTGGATCGGCCGGGGGAGTGGGCCGTGCGCAGCGTTCCCCACCTGCTGGATCTGATGGACCGATGCAACCTGCGGGCCATCGTGAACCTCGACGGGCGGTGGGGCGAGGAGCTGGAGGCCAACCTGGACCGCTACGACCGGGCGCATCCCGGGCGCTTCGTCACCTTCTGCCACGTGGACTGGGCCGCGGCCTCGGAGCGGGAGCTCGGACGGGCGGCGGCAGCGTCGCTCCGGGCGAGCGTGGCCGCGGGGGCCAAGGGACTGAAGGTGTGGAAGGACCTCGGCCTCCACGTCCGCGACGCCGGGGGTGAGCTCGTCCTGCCGGACGATCGGCGCCTGGCGCCGCTGTGGGAGACCGCGGCCGAGCTCCGCGTGCCCGTGTTCATCCACACGGCGGACCCGGTGGCTTTCTTCGACCCGGTGGACGAGCGGAACGAACGGCTGGAGCAGCTCCTCGCGCACCCCGAGTGGTCCTTCGCCGACCCTTCGTTCCCGCGGTTCGAGCGGTTGATCGAGGCGTTCGAAGGGTTGGTCTCGGCCCAGCCGGACACCACGTTCGTGGGGGTCCACGTGGCTGGGTACGCCGAGGACCTGTCCTGGGTGGGCCGGATGCTGGGCGAGCACCCGAACCTCCATATCGACATCGCGGCTCGGGTGGCCGAGCTCGGGCGCCAGCCCCGCGCGGCACGTGAGCTCGTCCTGGCCTACCCCGACCGGATCCTGTTCGGGATCGACGAGTTCCCACCCGACCCCGCGAACTACGCGATCTACCTCCGCTTCCTGGAGACGGCCGATGAGCATTTCCCGCACTCCGCCGAGGAGATCCCGCTGATGGGCCGGTGGGCCATCTCCGGACTGGGTCTACCCGATGAAGTGCTGCGCAAGGTCTATGCGGACAACGCGCTCCGGGTCGTTCCGGGGCTCGATACCTCGGAAGGAGGGACATCGTGAACGGCGGAGCGAGCACGCGGCCGCGAGGCCTCATCGCCTGGATCGGGTGCATCTTCCTCGGCGTCTCGATGATGGTCCCGGCGGCAACGGCGGGTGCGGCGCCAGGGTCGGAGGGACCCGTGCGTCTCACCGTCCTGCACCCCACGGGTATCGTCGACGCCACCGGCACGCATTCCGGCAACGTCGGTGCGCTCGCGAAGAGGGATCAGTCCGGCGCCCGGGACGACCCGTCCCGATACGTCTGGCTCCGGGGACGGGGGAGGGCGTATGGGGGGTACCGCAACTACACGCTTCCCGGAGCGGTGTCGCCGGCGGACGTGACGACGATCACGCTCACCGCGAACTTCCGCGGCCCCATCGCCCGTGCGAACGCCTGGACCTGGGCCGCGTACGATCGGGAGGAGGGTCGCTGGGTGAGGCTCGGTGATCAGCGACACTGCGGCGGCGACGCCGGCACGGCCCAGTGGCCCTGTGACGATCTCCAGCGCCGCCCGTGGAAGTACGTGCGGTACAATGTGATCCCGCCCTCGGGCGAGGACCTGTCCGATTTCATCGACCCGTCGACCGGCCAGATGCGGATCCGGCTGCGCGCATCACGATCGGGGCGGGCCAGGCTGGACTGGGAGGCGCTCGAGGTCTACTCGAACCCCGGCCCTGCAGAGGCCCGATGGACGCCCCCGGTGGGAGCGCGTTGGCAGTGGCAGCTGGAGGGCAGGGCGGGACATCACCTGTCCACCGGCGGCATCGCCGTCGGCATCTGCCAACCGCCGTTCGGTGGAGCTACGTGCGTCCGGCCGGACCTGTTCGACATCGATCTGTACGTGGACCCGGCGATCGCCGGACGGTTCGGCTACCGGCTGGAGAGGCCCGCCGTGAAGGCGATCCACGCCTCCGATCGCCACGTGATCGGGTACGTGACGGCAGGGGACATCGAGCGCTGGCGTCCCGACTACGAGCAGTTCATCGACTTCGACCGGCGCTGCGATGGATGCCTGCGGGGCAAGCCGTTCAGCAAGAGGTTCCCCGATGAGTACTGGGCCAACCTGAACAAGGGCCAGGGGCAGTTCGCCTTCATGCTGCAGATGCTGCGTGCTCGTACCGATCGGGTGGCGGCCACGGGGTTCGACGGCATCGAGTACGACATCGTCGATACCTACGACCAGGGCCGGCAGACCACGGGGTTCAAGATCAGCGCCCAGCGGCAGCTCGCGTACAACAGGGCGCTGGCTCGGATGGCGCATGCGGATGGGCTGTCCGTGGCGCTGAAGAACGACGGGGGGCAGATCCAGGAGCTGCTCCACTCCTTCGACTTCGCCATCAACGAGCAGTGCTTCCAGTACGACGAGTGCGCGGGCGGCGGCTATCCGTCACCCGGGTGGAGGGCGTTCATCGAGGCCGGTAAGGCCGTGTTCCAGGCCGAGTACCGGCTCCAGCCTCGCGACTTCTGCCGGAAGGCGAACCGGTGGGACTTCAGCTCGATCGTGAAGTCCCGCGACTTCAGCCTCTACGCGCTGCCGTGGACGCCGTGCCGCTGAGCAGGTCGAGGAGGGGTCGTTAGCGGATCGCGGCGCCGGTCCGCAGGTCGAACAGGTGGATCCGCTCGGGGCGGATCCCCAGGCGCACCCGCTCCCCGGGGGTCATCCGCACGTCCGGGTCGAAGCGGACCGTGATCGGCGCCCGCGAGCCCTCGATCATCGTGGGCACCTCCTCCTCCTCGGCGCCGGTCTCCACCATCGTCGCCCCGGCGCTGCCGTGGACCACCACCTCGTCACCCAGCGGCTCCACCACGTCCACCAGGAAGTCGAAGGTGGGCAGTCCGTCGGGGGAGGCGGAGACCGCCTCGGGCCGCATGCCGACCGCCACATCGCCGTCGGGAACGCCGGGCCGCTCGAACGTGAGGTCGCCCGCCACGATCGTCCCGCTCCGTGCTCGCCCGCGGATCAGGTTCATGGGGGGGCTGCCGATGAAGCCGGCCACGAACAGGTTCGCAGGGCGGTCGTAGACCTCCTGGGGGTCCCCGATCTGCTGCAGCTTCCCGTTGGACATCACCGCGATCCGGTCGCCGAGGGTCATCGCCTCCACCTGGTCGTGGGTGACGTAGATTGTGGTGACGCCCAGGCGGGCGTGGAGCCGCTTCAGCTCGGCGCGCATCTGCACCCGCAGCTTGGCATCCAGGTTCGACAGCGGCTCATCCAGGAGGAAGGCGCTCGGCTCGCGGACCAGGGCCCGTCCCATCGCCACCCGCTGGCGCTGGCCGCCCGACAGCTGGGCCGGGCGGCGCTTCAGCAACTCGTCCAGACCGAGCATGGCGCTCACCTCGCGCACCCGGCGGTCGATCTCGGCCTTGCCCACGTGGCGCTGCCTCAGCCCGAAGGCGAGGTTCCGGTACACGGTCATGTGCGGGTACAGGGCGTAGTTCTGGAACACCATCGCGATGTC
>DASQQQ010000258.1:0-2557 GCA_035643355.1 Actinomycetota bacterium
TTCCGCTGCAGGAAGACGCCCGTGCCCGGGAAGAAGTGGTCCGGGCTCAGCGTGGCCACGATCACGCAATCCAGACCGGAGGCCGACATGGCCGCCCGCTCCAGCGCCATCTCCGCGGCGATCCGGGCCAGGTCGGACCCGCCCACGCCCTCATCGACCCAGCGCCGCTCCTCGATCCCGGAGCGCTGCCGGATCCACTCGTCCGACGTGTCCATGTAGCCCGTGAGCTCCGCGTTCGTCACGACGCGGGCGGGAACGTGAAAGCCGGTGGAGAGAACGCGCGCTTTCATGACGTTTGAATGTCGAATGTCGAACTTCGAACGACGAATGTCGAGGGCCCGGACCGGCGGTCTCCGGTCGCAGCCTGGCGACTCGACGGCCGCTCCACCTGTAAGGCAGCTCACCAATTGCTCGATCGGCCCGCCGCGTATCCTCGCGCCCGACGCTCGGATGTGGTAATCTACGGCAAACTCCGGCCCCTGACGACCGGGAGGAGACACCAGTGGCCAAGACCAGGCGAGGCGCGGGAACCAGGCGCCGGAAGGCCGGGAAGCGGGGGGACGGCCCGTCGCCACAGCAGATCCGGGACGCGGTGGAACGCGCCCGAGGCTGGCTGTCGGAGCGGCGGGACTACTACGGCTACCTGGCCCGCCAGAGCAGCCGCCGGGGCGCCCCCGAGATGGGTGGCCATCTTCGGGGCGACATCCTGGCCCGCCAGGACCCGGACGGCAGCTGGGGCGGGGACCTGGCGGCCACGGCGGAGGCCGCCTGGCAGCTTCTCGACCTGGGGATGAGCCCGGACGCGCCGGCCCTCCGGCGAGCCCTGGACTGGCTGTATACGCGCCGGGACGCCGGGGGGGCGTACGCCGAAGGCTGCACGCCGGCGCGGCACGAGCAGGGGGTCTGCGAGCATTACCTGACGGGCTTCTTCAGCCCGGGCGCGGCGGACGAGCCCCAGGAGATCGCGCTCCCGAACGGCCAGTCGATCTCGTCCGATGCCAGCGCGCGGCTGCTGGCCTCCGAGCGCGCGCTCCGCACGGTCCTGCGGATCAAGCCGGACGACCTGAGGGCCCGGGACTCGGTGAGCGGTCTGCGGGGGGTTCCGCTGTATCTGGATTACGGCGGGACGTTCACGCCGGCGCTGCTGGTCGGAGCGGTCCAGGCCCTGACCTGGTCGCCGGGTCCGCCGTCGGGCGAGCTGACGGCCGGCCTGGACACGCTGGCCTCTCACCAGGTGAGGGACGGCACCTGGCCCAACGTGGAGTTCTTCTTCGTCCTGGAGACCCTGCTGGAGGCGCCGCCGGCCCGCGCCCTGCCGATGTTCGAGCGGGCCCTGCCCTACCTGTTGAAGGCTCAGTACAACAACGGCGCCTGGGGCCGCCGCTATCAGGCGGCGCAGACGTGGATCGGCCTGCAGGTCCTGGAGCGTGTGGCCGCGGCCCGGAGGGCGGCGAAACTGGCGGCAAGATCGGGAGCGACGGTCCGGTGATCGGTATTCGGTATTCGGTGATCGGTATTCGGTGATCGGTATTCAGTACTCGGCCCTCGGTGCTCGGTCGAGGCGCCGGGGCCGACCGAATACCGAGGACCGAACACCGATTACCGAATCCCGTGACCTACCGATGGGAACGGGACCTGGACCACGAAGCGCGACCCCTTGCCCATCTCGGTGTCCACCCAGATGTCGCCGTCCATGAGCCGGGTGAGCCGGTGGCAGATCGAAAGGCCCAGGCCCGCGCCGGAGAACCGGCGTCGGCGACCGGGGCGTTCGGCGGCGCGCGCGCGACGGCCGCGGAACGGCGTGAAGAGCTCGGCCAGTTCCTCGTCATCGATCCCCGGACCGGTGTCCTCGACGATCGCCTGGAGGTCGTCCCCGGCGTCCAGGAACCTCACCGTCACCCCGCCCTCGTCGGTGTAGTTGATGGCGTTGGTCACCAGGTTCAGGAGCACGCGACGCAGGGCGTCGGGGTCGCCGATCCGCGCCGTGCCGGCCCGCATGTGGAAGCTGAGCTCCAGCTTCCGCTGCGCGGCCAGCGGGCTGGTGATGCGCTCCACCTCGCCGGACAGGGCGGAGAGGGAGAACGGCACCCGCTCCGGCTCCACCTCGCCCGCCTCCAGGTTCCTGGAGCTGAGGACGTTGTCCACCAGGGTGAGGAGCGTGAGGGAAGCGGCGTAGATGAGCTGGACCTGCCGGCGCTGCGCATCGCTCAGCGAGCCCGACTGCCCGGAGTAGAGGGCGTCGGAGAGGAAGAGCACGGAGGTGAGCGGGGATCGCAGGTCGTGGAAGACCTGGGCCAGGAGGTCCGCCTCGCGGAGGGCCTCGTGGGCGAACCAGTGCTCGACCAGCCGGGCCTGGCCCTCGCTCAGGATCCCGAACGCCTCCTCGATCTCCCGGGCCGTCTCGTCGGTCACGTCCAGCTGCTCCAGGGCGCCGGCCACCGCGGAGCGCTGGAGCTGTCCGATGGACCGGAGCGCCCGGCGCGCCGACGCCGGATCGTCCACCCTTTCCAAGTCGTCCACCTCGGGGCCGACGCCGGGGGCGACGGGGGGCTCGAGG
>DASQQQ010000259.1:0-12158 GCA_035643355.1 Actinomycetota bacterium
CAGCCTGGTGTTCCTGCAGCCGGACCTGGGCACCTCCATCGTGCTCGCGGCGATCCTGGTTGGCGTCCTGGTGGTGGGCGGGGCCCGGGCGCGGCATCTCGCCATCCTGGCCCTCACGGCGTGCGTGCTGATGTTCGGGGCGTTCCAGCTGGGCGTGGTGAAGGACTACCAGGTGGCCCGGCTCCAGTCCTGGCTGGATCCCACGAACGACCCCCAGCGCAGCGACTACAACAAGCAGCAGGCCGAGATCGCGATCGGCTCCGGCGGCATGCTCGGCCGTGGCTACCTGCACGGGACCCAGACGAACCTCGACTTCGTGCCCGAGCAGCACACGGACTTCATCTTCACCGTCGTGGGCGAGGAGTTCGGGTTCGCCGGCGCAATGTCGGTGCTGGTGCTCTTCGCCCTGCTGATCTGGCGCGCCTACCGGATCGCCGTGCTGTCGAAGGACCCGTTCGGGACCTACGTGGCCGCCGGTATCGCGTCGATGTTCGCGATCCAGGTCTTCGTGAACGTGGGGATGACCCTCGGCATCATGCCGATCACCGGGATCCCCTTACCGTTCGTGTCCTACGGAGGGAGCTCCCTGCTCACGAACTGCCTGGCGGTGGGCCTGCTGTTGAACATCCACATGCGCCGGCTGGCCTAGCGGCTCAGTCGTCCAGGGCGATCGTCCACAGGAAGGTCGAGCCGCCCGGCCCTGAGTCCTCCACCGCCACGTCGCCACCCATGGCCCTGGCTGCGGTGCGGGCCAGGGACAGGCCGATCCCGGCGCCCTGATGCACGCGGACGTTGAGATCCTCGAGCTGCTCGAGCACCTCGAAGATGCGCTCCCGGTCCGCGATGGGGATGCCGGAGCCGCGGTCCACCACGCGGACCTCGATGTGCCCTTGCCGGGTGTCGACCCTCACGGCTACGGGCGCCGGCTCCGGGGAGAAGCGCAGGGCGTTGTCGACGAGCTCGGCCAGCACGCGCCGGGCCACCACCGGGTTCAGGCTGGCGGGAGGCAGGCCCTCGGGTGCCGTCACCGTGATCCGGGCATCCCGCTCGGCCACCTCGGCGGCGATGTCGGCCACATGCACCTGCTCGGTCATCCCGGCGTCCATGGTGAACTCGAACCGCTCCACCAACCACGCCAGGTCCTGCGTGCGTTGGATCATGCGGTCCAACAGCTCGTGCTGCTGTTCGGGGCTCCCCGCCCCCTTGGCCAGCGTCTGCGCCATGCCGAGGATCACGGTGACCGGGGTCCGCAGCTCATGCGACAGCCGAGCCACGAGCTCGTGGCGACGCGCCGAGCGCTCCACCAGGGCCACGTGGGCCTCCTCCAGCTCCTTCCATCGGCGCCGCTCGCGCTCCAGCGCCTCGGTCAGGTCCTCGATCACCCGAGGGGTGACCATGGGCGACAGGACCCCTCCGCCCACCGCCGCTTGCATCACCGCGTCGAGGATGTCGTCCCCATCCGAATCCTTCAGAACGTAGCCGGAGGCGCCGGCCACCAGCATGCCCCGAACGATGTCCTGGTCCTCGTGGCCTGACAGGGCCACCACACCGATCCCCGGGAACCGCTGCTTGAGGAGTCGAGTGGTCTCGATCCCGTCGATGCCCGGCATCCGCACGTCCATGAGGACGACGTCGGGCTCCATGTCGCCGACCAGCTCGAGCGCACGCTCGCCCGAATCCGCTTCGGCCACGACCTCCAGCTCGCCCGATTCCAGGAGCACGAGCAGAGACTCGCGGAAGCCGGCGTTGTCGTCCACCACCATCACGCGGACCCGCTCGTTGGGCCCCGCGGGAACGGAGGGAGCGTGATCCAAGATCCCCGGCTCCATGGATGCAAGTGTCCCGGGCGGGCCCTCGAGCGTGTATCGGGAGGAAGCCGGGTTTGCCGGCCCGGACGCGGGCCACGCCCGACTAGCACCTTCGGTCTAGCCCGGACAAGTGGAGCGCGGCACCCCGCGCCTCCCGGTGCCCATCCCCGGTGCTTGCTATGCTCGGAGGTGAGCTTGCTCGCCGGCCCGGGGCCGGACGCCCCGAAGGACACCGGCGAGGACGAGTGGCGCGGTGGGGCCACGCCGGCCCCGGGACGGAGGGTCCCGGCTGGCCGCGGCCCAGCATCGGCGCCGGGAACAGGGCGTACTTCGTGCGAAGCGCAAGGGCGCGGAGCGCCGGGGCGGATCCTGCCGCCGGCGTGGACCGCGCGCATCGGTCGAGCGGATCCCGCGGCATCGCGACCGCTCCTTCTGCCCAGCAGCGCGCCCAAGTCGTCGCCCGCCCGTCGCCGCCGCGCCCCATGGGAGTTGGGAAGGAGTTGGACGGATGACGATGGACGAGGCGGAGCCGACCGCGACGACGACCGAACGGAAACGGACCGGGTCGGACGGCACGGGAGGTCCAGGGGGCACCACCCCTCGACCCCGCCGGCGGCGGGGCAGCCGGGGACGGGGACGAGGGCGCCGGCGCCCGAGCGGCCAGCAACCCACCACCGGGACACCGGAGGCTGAGGCCTCCCGGCCCTCGGAGGAGGCGAGCCCAGGTCCGGCCGCTGGAGGCGAACAGGAGGCCCCGCCCGCCCCACGCAAGCGCGGCGGCAGCGGCGGCCGGCGGCAAGACCGGACGGGGTCCTCGGGCCGGCAGACCGCTGAGCGCGCTACGGAGGCGGAGGCCCCGGAGGGCGGAGCGGGTGAGGCGCCCGCCCCCAGGCGTCGCCGCCGTCGCGGCGGGCGCGGCCGGGGGGGACGCGCCCGGCGTCCCACCGAACAGGCCAGCCAGACGACCGAGGAGGGCGGGACGGCGCAGGCCCAGGCCGAGCCCGAACCCGCCGAACCCCGGGGGCCGATGGGAACCACCGACGGAGATGGATCCGGCGCCCGTCGGCCGCGCCGGCGGCGTCGGGGCACCACCGCCACCGAGGAGGATGTCGGACGTCCGGAGCCGGCGGCCAAGGCCACCGGGACCAAGCGGCGCACGGAGCCCGAGCCCGAACCCGAGACCCCGGAGGAGAAGCCCAAGCCCGCGAGGGGGCGTCGGCGGAGCAAGGCGGGATCCACCGCGGAAACCGAGACGGCGGGCAAGGTGGATGGAACGGCGAAGGCCGAGCCCCAGCCCGCTCCCTCCCGCGGCCGACGCCGCGGTCGGGCCTCCACCACGGGCACCGCAACCGCCGGACCCACCCGGCTGCGGCGCTCGCGCCAGACCTCCGGACGTCGTCGGCGGGCCGAGGTGATGCCGATCGTCCCCAGGGTCACCGACAAGCTGATGGTCATCACCGAGCACGGCGAGCGGGATCAGATCGCGATCCTGGAGGAACGGAACCTCGTGCAGCACTACGTGACCCGTGCGGGGGCCCGGTCCATGGTGGGCAACGTGTACCTGGGTAGGGTGCAGAACGTCCTGCCCGGGATGGAGGCGGCGTTCGTCGACGTGGGACGCGGCCGCAACGCCGTCCTGTACGCCGGCGAGGTCAACTACTCGCCCGAGGATCTGGAGAGCGGCTCGCCGCCGCGCATCGAGCAGGTCCTGAAGAGCGGCCAGTCGGTGGTGGTCCAGGTCACGAAGGACCCGATCGGGGGCAAGGGGGCGCGGCTCACGGCACAGATCAGCATGCCGGGCCGGTACCTCGTGCTGGTGCCCGACTCCAACGTCACCGGGATCAGCCGGCGGGTACCCGACGAGGAGCGCAAGCGTCTGAAGCAGATCCTCAAGCGCATCCGCCCGGAGGGTCACGGCATCATCGTCCGCACGGCGGCGGAGGGCGCGGACGGGGAGGCGTTGAAGTCGGACGTGGAGCGGTTGCAGCAGGAATGGTCCGCCATCCAGAAGAGGGCGAAGAAGGCCAAGGCACCGGCCCTCCTCTACGAGGAGCCCGAGCTCACCGTCCGGGCGGTCCGTGACCTGTTCACGAACGAGGAGTTCCGCGAGCTGGTGACGGACTCCGAGCGCGTGTACGCGCTCGTGACCTCCTACCTCGAGCAGGTCGCCCCGGATCTGCGGCAGAAGGTGCAGATGCACCGCGGCAAGCTCCCGGTGTTCGAGGAGTTCCACGTCGTCGAGCAGATCCACAAGGGGTTGGACCGGAAGGTCTGGCTCCCCTCGGGAGGCTACCTGGTGATCGACCGGACCGAGGCCCTGACCGTGATCGACGTGAACACGGGCAAGTCGGTCGGGAAGCACAACCTCGAAGAGACGGTGGTCAACACGAACGTGGAGGGCGCCAGGGAGGTGGCGCGGCAGCTGCGGCTCCGCGACATCGGCGGGATGATCATCATCGACTTCATCGACATGCTGCTCGAGCAGAACAAGCGGAAGGTCGTCGATACGCTCCGCGAGGAGCTGGCCCGGGATAAGACCCGGTCGCAGGTGTTCGACATCACCCCCCTCGGGCTGCTGGAGGTGACGCGTAAGCGCGTGTCTGGTGGACTCTTGGAGGCGTTCTCCGAGACCTGTCCCACCTGCGAGGGTCGGGGCGTGATCCTGACCTACGACGTGAAGTGAGAGGAGCGGACGATGTACGCGGTCATCAAGGCCGGTGGCAAGCAGCACAAGGTGAAGGCCGGTGACGTGATCGAGGTCGAGTACATGCACGGGGCCGACCAGACCGTGACGTTCCACCCGCTGCTGGTGGTAGACGACGAGGGGAAGACGCACGTGGGCCGGGACGCCCAGCAGGCCGTGGTGACGGCCAAGCTCGTCGGCGAGCAGAAGGGCGACAAGGTCAAGATCTTCAAGTACAAGAACAAGACCGGCTACGCGCGCAAGGCCGGCCATCGGCAGCTGATGACGCTGCTCGAGATCTCGGAGGTCTCGCTCTCGACCCGGAAGCCGGCGGCGAAGAAGGAGGCCGCCACGGCGGTCGCTCAGGAGCCGGCGGAGGAGGGCGTCGAGTAGCCTCACTCGGCCGGTGCCGTTTGGTACCCTCGATCCCATGGCGCACAAGAAGGGCGGCGGCTCGTCGAAGAACGGGCGCGATTCCGAGTCCAAGAGGCTCGGGGTGAAGGCGTTCGGCGGTCAGCAGGTGACCGCCGGCTCCATCATCGTGCGTCAGCGGGGCACCCGAATCCATCCGGGCGAGGGCGTGGGAAAAGGGGGCGACGACACGCTGTTCGCCACGGTGGACGGGGTGGTGGGCTTCCACACCTCGCGGGGCCGCTGCGTGGCCTCCATCGCTCCCCGGAGCTGAGCCTCAGGCCGTCTCGGCGGCGGCACGTACGGCGTCCGCCCACTCGGCCACCGCGCGCTTCTTCTCACGGTTCCACAGCCCGAGGTAGCCGGCGTTGTCCCGTCGGATCCGGCGCCTGCTGTGCTTGCCCATGCTGGAGAAGAGGTTGGGGACGCGCTCGGGCGGCTGGTCCCTGGAAGGCTCCAAGGGGGGAGGTTGGACGAAGTAGAAGGCGGTGCGTCTGATCCGACCCTCCTCGAGATGGGCGACCATGAGCACCGGCGATCCGCGCAGACGCCGGACCTTCCGCAGCTCGGCCAGCGCGATCGAGATCTCCCGAGACCCATCGCCGGGCTCGAAGTGCAGGCCATCCTCCCTCAGGGTGAGGGTCCCCTTGCGGTCGTTCGGGCTCCTCCCGAGCTCCACGGCCCAGACGGTGATCGGTTCGGGCATATCGCCATCTTCGCCGAGCCCTCGGCTTTCGACCACAATCGTGCCGTGACCTTCGTCGACGAGACCGTGGTGTTCGTCCGAGCCGGCAGGGGTGGTGACGGCTCCAACGCCTTGCTGCGCGAGCCGTTCAAGCCTCGCGGCGGTCCCGACGGAGGCAACGGCGGCGACGGTGGTGACGTCGTCTTGGAGGTGTCGGCCGGGGTTCGCGACCTCTCGTGGCTGGCCGAGCACCCTCATCGGCGGGCGGAGTCCGGCCGAGCGGGCGGGCGCAACCGCCGCGACGGGGCTCGGGGCCGTGACCTGGTGGCGACGGTGCCCGACGGAACGACGGTCTTCGACGAGGACGGCCTCCTCGCCGACCTGGTGGGCGAGGGCGCTCGGGCTGTGGTGGGCCGGGGTGGGCGCGGCGGTCGGGGCAACGTGGCCCTGGCGTCGGGGCGGAACCGGGTTCCTCGGGCGGCCGAAGCCGGAGAGCCCGGTGAGGAACGGCGGCTGCGGCTGGAGCTCCGCGTGGTGGCGGACGTCGGTCTGGTGGGGCTCCCCAACGCCGGCAAGTCCACCCTGCTGTCGAGTCTCACCGCCGCGAAGCCCAAGATCGCCGCCTATCCGTTCACCACCCTCACCCCGAACCTCGGCGTGGCCGAAGGGGAGCAGCGGTTCGTGCTGGCGGATATCCCCGGCCTGGTGGAGGGCGCCCACGAGGGCCGGGGATTGGGCGACCGGTTCCTCCGTCACGTGAGCCGGTGCCGAGCCCTGGTGCTGGTGGTCGACCTGTCCGCCCCAGATCCGGCGGCGGACCTGGCCACGGTGCGCACGGAGCTCGAGGCCTACGATCCGGCCCTGGCCTCCCGCCCCTCGCTGGTGGCCGGCACGAAGGCCGATCTGGTGACCGATGCCGCCGCATCGGCGGCGGCGCTGCACCGGGGGGCCCTGGCGGTCTCCGGGATCTCGGGCCAAGGGATCGGGTCGCTGGCGGACCGTCTGGCCGGTCTGTCCACCCGGGCCGCCGAGGTGGCGGAGGAACGGCGACCGTACGTGGTCCTGCGTCCGGCCCGTCCCTCCTTCGTCGTCAAGCGGGAAGGCGAGCGGTTCCGGGTGGTGGGTCGCAACGTAGAGCGGTGGGTGGCGGACACGGATTTCGACGATCCTCGGCGGGTGGTGGCGCTCCAGAAGCGGTTGCTCAAGGCCGGGGTGGAACGGGAGTTGGCAGCGACCGGAGCCCATCCGGGTGACGAGGTCGTGATCGGCGACCGGACGTTCGAGTTCCTGCCCGGAGGCGAAGGGGAGGTCGAGTGATGGAGCCGCGGGATGCGCTGGTGCGCGAGGAAGAAGAGGGCTGGGCGGAGCTGCGCGCCCAGGTGGACCTCCTGGACGCGGCGCAGCTGCAGGAACCGGGCCTCAACGAGGACGGATGGTCCGTGAACGATCTGCTCTGGCATCTGGGGTGCTGGTGGGCGGAGGCGGCCACCCAGCTCGAGCGGGTCCGTCTCGGGACCTACGAGGAGCACGATGTCCCGGAGGACGACATGAACGCCCGGTTCCTGGAGGAAGGCAGGCGCCAGGATCCCTCCGAGGTGCTGGCCCTGCTCCTCGCGGCCAGGTCACGTGCCCGGCAGGAGCTCGCCGCTCTGGACGAGCTCGCGCCGGCGGCTCACGAGTGGTTCGAGGAGTCCGGATCGCTCCACTATCGGGAGCATCTCGGGGACCTCCGCCGCTGGGTATCGCGGGTGGGGGGATCCTGAGCGCGGTCTTCCGGCGCCGCAACGGCAGATCCCGGAGGCCGCGCCCAGCTGGGCCGTACGATACGCGCGTGACACGTCGCCTGGGGGTCATGGGGGGGACCTTCGATCCCGTCCACAACGGACACCTCCTGACCGCCGAAGAGGCCGCGGTCCAGTTCGGCCTGCAGGAGGTGGTGTTCGTCCCCACCGGGCAGCCCTGGATGAAGGGGGAACGGGACGTCACGCCCCCCGAGCATCGGTACCTGATGACGGTCATCGCCACCGCCAGCAACCCGCGCTTCTCGGTCTCGCGGATCGAGGTCGACCGTGAGGGTCCTACCTACACGGTGGACACGCTCCGCGCCCTGCGTGAGCAGGCCGGCGACCGGGCCGATCTCTTCTTCGTGACGGGCGCGGACGCCATGCTGGAGATCCTGCAGTGGAAGGACCCCGAGGAAGTGCTGTCCCTCGCGCACTTCATCGCGGCCACCCGTCCCGGATACGACATCACGCATTTCGAGGCGCAGGCGGCCGCCGCCCACCCCAACATCACCGTGATGAACATCCCGGCTCTGGCGATCTCCTCCACGGATATCCGCGAGCGCGTCCGTGCCGGACGCCCGATCCGGTACCTGGTCCCGGACGGCGTCCAGAGCTACATCGACAAGGCGGGACTGTACCGATGAGGGGGAACCACCGGACCTACCGACGCGTCCCACGAGCCGCGGTCTGGGCGGGGACCGGGCTGATCGCCGCCGCGCTGCTCGCGTCTGGGTTGCGCTGGCGCTCCGAGGTTCGATCGGCCGTCGCCACCGGTCGGCCTTCCACGCCCCCGGAGCGCGCCCTGCTCCTGGTGGATACCCGGGCTGGTCCCCTGTTGGCGGTGGTGGCTACGGGGGGGAGCGCCGGACCTGCGGTCATGACGGTGCCGGCCGCGGTGAGCCTGACCATCCCCGGCCAGGGCGATGGACGGGTGAAGGGTCTGGGCCGTCTGCCCGGCCCGGAGGTGGCGCTCGCGATCTCGAACCTGTTGGGGGTATGGATCCCGCACGAGGCGATCACGGACGCTGCGCACCTCGCGGCCGTCGTGGACCGCGCCCGTGGCGTCCAGGCGTTCGGGCAGGCGCGATCGGGGGCAGAGATCCGTCGGATGCTCGGCAGGCCAGGCTCCGGCGCGGAGCTCGAGTGGCAAGAGACGCTGAGGGGGCTGTTCGAGGTGGCGGCGGCCTGGAGGTCGGATGACTTCCTGGGATCGGACGACCCCGGGGCGGTGGCCGTGCTCCTCCAGAGCGCGAAGGGCGCATCGGTGGTCGGTATGCCCACGAACGAGGCCGCGGCCGGGTTCCTGTTGCCGGATCCCGACACGCTCACGCACGTCGTGGCGGCCCGGCTCGGGGGTCCCCCGGAGGCCCCGATCCCGGTGATCGTGCTGAACGGCAGCGGCACGCCGGGGGTGGGCCGATCCGTGGCGGAGCGCCTGGTACCCGGCGGGTTCCGGGTGACCGTCTCGCAGAACGCCTCCAGCTTCGACCACGACACCACGCTGGTCCTGGCCGGCTCGAGTGCCGATCGGACCGCCGCCGACCGCGTGCGCGAGCTGCTCGGCGTGGGTACCGTGTCGGTCGCGGGGGTGCCATCCTCGCTCGGGGATGTCACCATCGTGGTGGGAAGGGACTACCAGACGGGGTGATGATGCACGTAGGACGCCGTGCCCGGTAGGCAGGCCGGGCTGGCCCACAGCAGGGACGTGGCCGTGGCGGCGGCGCGGACCGCCTCCGACCGTCAGGCCGAGGACGTGGTGATCCTCGACGTCCGCGAGCTCATCGTCATCACCGACTACTTCGTGATCGCGGGCGGCACCAGCGAACGCCAGGTGCGCACCCTGGTCGAGGAGATCGAGAAGGCGCTGAAGAGGATCGGCGTCCGTCCCGTGCGCCGGGAGGGCGAGTCCGGTGCCCGGTGGGTGCTCCTCGACTACGTGGACGTCGTGGTGCACGTCTTCGCGGAGGAGGAACGTGCGTACTACGACCTGGAGCGGCTGTGGCGGGACGCTGCCCGCGTGCCCTGGGAGGACTCGGACGCGGCGTCCTCCGGGTAGGCTCGGTCGCCGGTCAGGAGGCGACGCGAGCGGCGAGGGGGGCGTACTCCGGGCGGGGCAGATGGGTCGCCGCCGGTCGTGACCGCCTGGGAGCCATGTGCTTCAGCCACCGGCCGATCACCGGGCCGAGCGCGAACGACACCAGGAACCAACCGGCCACCGCCCACACCCACGTCATCGCCATCTCCCCTCGACCTCCGACTGAGGGAACCATCGGCACCTTCCCATCCCACTTGAACGAAGGCCGGGCCACGGCGAGAACCCTCGGTGAACGATCGGCCACGGGAGGGGTGTCGGTTCCGGGCTCTCGATATGAGGCGTCCTCGGCCGGCGAGCACCTGAGGACTGCGGGGGGCCCGGGGCTCCCGGGTACAATCTGCGTGCATCCGGAGGGGGTGCCCAGGTCGGGACCCCGCCCGTCAGGGCCCATAGCTCAGCTGGTAGAGCGCTTGGCTGGCAGCCAAGAGGTCAGGGGTTCGAGTCCCCTTGGGTCCACTTTCAGTCTCTTATTCGAACTCGGGCGAGAGAAGAGAGGCTCGAAGACCTCCGAGAACTCCGCCCGGTCGATCCGTCGGTCTTTGATGTACACGGCCTGGAGCACGGCGTCGTTGAAGCGACGGCGTACCGACGGCCGAGCCTTCAAGTATGCCGCGTGGCAGTTGCCGGCGAGCTTGATCGCCGTCCGAAGCACGTCCTGCCAGCCTTCCAGGTCGCCCTCGGCGGCCTCGAGCTCGCTCTTTGCCGCCTGCTCGGCGACGCCGATCCGGTCCTGCTCATTCTTCAGGAGATCGAGCGGGATGGCGTTCGCGTAGAACGCCTGCAGCAGCTTGCCCCGTTCCTCGGCGAGCCTGGCGAGAGTCTTCGTCAGGACGACCCGGCGCTCTGAGGCCTCCGCCTGGCGCTCGACGATCTCGGCCTCCAATTCCTCGGTTAGCCGCTTGACCCACAAGGCCGGCAGCTGGATCCGTCGGTACAGGTCCTCGACGAGTGTCTCGGCGTCGGCGGCCAGGACGTACGGCTGGCGGCACCCGGTCCGGGCCGTCCCGCGCTGTCCCAGGCAGTAGAAGTACAGGTACGTGCCCTTGGCGAGCGTGAGGGACAGGCGCCTGCCGCACTCTCCGCAGTGAAGCAGCCCCTTCAGGTAGTGCTCGTGGCGGCGCTGGCGCACCCCGGCGACGTCGCGCGAGCGAAGCGTCTGCTGGACCCGCTCGAACAGGGCCTGGGAGATGAGCGCCTTGTGCTGGCCTGGGTAGCGGACGCCTCCCCACCGCACCACGCCCGTGTAGAACGGGTTCGCGAGCAGCTCGGCGAGCTTGGAGACCGACACCGGCGCGCCGCGTTTCCGGGCGTACGGGGAGGTGAGCCCCTTCGCGTGCATCGTGGCCTGCAGCTCGGGAAGTGAGTACTCCCCGGTCGCGTACAGCCGGAACGCCTCCCGCACGAGCAGGGCCCGCTCGGGGTCCAGAACCACCTTGGCGATCTCCTTGCCGGGGATCTTCTCCCGGACGTTCAGGTACCCGATCGGGGCCTTGGTCGGCCAGCCGCCCATCTTGGCTTTCTGGGTCATGCCCTTTCGGATCTCACCGGCCAGGTTCGCCGAGTAGAACTCCGCCATGAGGGCGTGGATACCCTCCACGAGGCGTCCAGAGGCCGTCTCCTCGATGTTCTCGCTTACCGAGACCAGCTGGACCCCGGCGCGCCGAAGCGCCGCCCTGATCGCGACGTGGTCCTCCATCGAGCGGGCCAGGCGATCGATCTTGTGGACGACCACGGCGCCGATCCCGCCCTCTGCCACCCGGCGAAGGAGCGCCTTCAGCATGGGCCGGTCGGCCGTCCGGGCGGACTCGCCGGCGTCGGTGAACTCACCCGCCAGGTTCCAGCCGCGCTCGGCGATGTTGCGAAGGCACGCCTCCCGCTGGGCCGGGATCGAGTAGCCCTCGCCGGACTCGTCCTTGGCGGCCTGCTCCTTGGTGGAGACCCGGAGGTAGATCACCGCGTCCATCGCTCCTCCTCCTCGTCCTCGTGCTCCAGGGCGAGCGCCAGATCGAGCAGCGCCCGGGCCAGCGGGCGGAGCGACCTGGGCTCCGGCACCATCGGTGCTTGTCTTAAACGACGGAGCCTATCCGCGGCCGCTGTCGCGCCCGAGGCCCGGGGAAGGTCGCTGCGAGCCGTCCGCCCGCCCGAGCTCACCCGGAATCGTCACGGGGCAGCCGGGGGAGGTCCAGGATCGTTCGGCGCCGGTCGTCGTCAAGGGGCAGCCACACCGGCCCGAGGGGGTGGCGCAGGACGTCTGCCCGAACGGTCGTTGCGACCGGAACGCTTGCGCCGATCAGGGCGCTTCTCGCATAGCGCTCTCTGGCGGCGCTCGGGAACACGAACAGCAGCGCGTCCTCGGAGGTGACGGTCCGGCCGACGATCCGGTAGTGGTAGGTCTTGTTCGCCAACTGGTCGTGGTTCTCGGTTCCCCGGTCGTACTCCAGGAAGAACGAGATCTGGCGGTCCCAGGAGCGGATGCGGCCGATGCCATCGGGGTTGATGACCCCGTCCCACCGGCGCGCCGCCCGTCGCTCCCCGATCCACTCGAGCTCCCACCCGCGGCCTCGGCACGCCCGGGTGAGCCGCGCGAAGAAGCCGTTGCACTCCACCCGGTGCCGGAGCCTCGGGCTACCCACGACGTCGAAGATTCGGGCCTTCTTGAAGGTGAAGTCCTTGAAGTCGATCTCCTGGCGCG
>DASQQQ010000260.1:0-2786 GCA_035643355.1 Actinomycetota bacterium
GCGTGAACGTCCACCTGGTCCAGATCCTGGACCGCCATGGGATCCGGATCCGCACCTACGAGCGCGGGGTGGAGGCCGAGACGCTGGCCTGCGGCAGCGGATCGATCTCCTCGGCGCTCGCCCTGGCCGCGGCGGGGCAGGTCGAATCGCCGGTCCGCGTCGAGACGCGGAGCGGCGAGGTCCTGACGATCCGGTTCGAGCGGGACGGCGACGGCGGCTTCACGGACCTCGAGCTGGAAGGGCCCGCCCGGGAGGTGTATCGGGCCGAGCTGTCGCCGGAGGCGTCCGACTGAGCGCCCCGCCGCCCGATCCGGCGACAGCCTCGCGGCTGCTGGCCTGGTACGACGCCCATCGCCGCGACCTCCCCTGGCGGCGCACGGAGGACCCGTACCGGGTGTGGGTGGCCGAGGTGATGCTGGTCCAGACGCGGGTGGACACGGTCATCCCCTACTACGAGCAGTTCCTGGAGCGATTTCCCGATGTCCGGTCGCTGGCCGAGGCCGATCTGGACGACGTGTTCAAGGCGTGGGAGGGGCTGGGCTACTACGCTCGCGCCCGCAACCTGCACCGGGCGGCCGGTCTGATCGCCCGCGAGCACGACGGCCGCCTGCCGGGGACGGCGGAGGCGCTGCGGCGACTTCCGGGGATCGGGCCCTACACCGCCGCCGCGATCGCCAGCATCGCCTTCGGCCAGCCGGCCCCGGCGGTGGACGGGAACGTGCGGCGCGTGATCAGCCGATTGTACGACCGCGCCGAGGCGACCCCCGCGGAGCTTGCCGGCCTGGCCCGGCCCTGGGTCGAGGGCGGGCGGCCGGGCGATGTGAACCAGGCGCTGATGGACCTGGGCGCTACCATCTGCGTTCCCCGAGCGCCCCTCTGTCCCGAATGCCCCCTGGAGGGCGGCTGCCTCGCCCGGGAGCGTGGCACGGCGGCCGAGCGCCCCGGGCGCCGGAAGAGCCGCCCGCGTCCCCACTACGAGATCGCGGTGGGTGTGATCTGGCGCGACGGGCGGATCCTGATCGCGAAGCGGCCGGCGGAGGGGCTCCTGGGCGGGCTGTGGGAGTTCCCGGGCGGCAAGCGGGAGCCGGGTGAGGATCCGGAGGCGACGGTGGTGCGCGAGGTGCGGGAGGAGCTGGGGCTACTGGTGGAGCCCGGGTCGAAGATCGCGGCCGTGGACCACGCCTACACCCACTTCGAGATCACGCTCCACGCCTTCCACTGCCGACCTCGCGCCGGCACGGCCGAGCCGCGGGCGTCCGAGGATCTGGCCTGGGTCCGGCCTGACGAGCTGGACGACTACGCCTTCCCCGCGGCCAACCGTCGGATCATCGAGACGCTCGGGAAGGGGCCCGAGGACGATGCGCCGTCGGCTCCGGTCCGCCGAGCGTCCGGCCGCCGAGCGGAGCCACGGTAGCGGGGAACTGCTAGTGTTCGGCCGTAGTGATTGTGAGGCTTGTGCCGCGCCGAGGTGTCCTCTACCACGGAATCACCGTGGCCGACAACTAGCCGGTGGCCGACCCCCCCTTCAGGGCACGTGTCGAAGGCTGCGCCCGAGAGCGGCCGCGAAGATGAGGATGATCGGCGCGGTCCAGAGGCCGGGATAGTACTCCCACTGCACGATCGGCACCATGATGTGCCCGGCGCCGTTGAGCACCTCGAGCACGGCGAAGGTCTTGGCGAGCCGCAGCGCCCAACCCCGGCCGTGGGCCACCGAAGGGATGAGGGCCCCCATCAGAAGAAGGCCGGTGAGGCTGAAGAGGACGAAGTACTCCGGAGTGATGGAGACCCCGGGCACCACCTCCAGGTGGCCGTAGACGAACAGCTCGAAGCTCTGGAGCGTCTGAGCCAGGACGAGGCCGGGGTAGAGATGGCGGCCCGCGCCGGCGCGCCGTGGCAACGAATCCCGTTCGGCCACGCCGGCGAGACTATGTGAAGAGATCTCCACCCCCCGGTCCCTGCTCGTGCTTCGGCGGGCGCGGGCGCCCACGCCGACGCGAATATCGGCCGCCCTCGTTCCGGCTCAGCTTCCGTTTCGCCACGAGCCCTTCCAGGATCAGCTCGCTGGCGGCCACCAGGGACGCCGGCCCCTTCTCGTCTTCCAGCACGGCTGTCTCGGCAAGCTCCACCAGACCCGGGACGGTCCCGAATCCCTTCAGGCACGCGTCCGTACCGGAGACGTCCGAGACCTGGAGCATGCCGCCCCCGTCGAAGTACTCGACGACCGGCGCGGCGTCCTCCTCGTGGAAGTACTCGTCGAACGTCGCATCCGCCGCCCGGCCGATCAGGTCGGCGGCCACCCTGGCGCCGCCCTGAAGCTCGCCCTCGTACTCCAGCTCCAGCTTACCCGTGATCGCCGGCAACGCCGCGTAGATGTCCGCCATCCGGGGCGTCGCCCGGTCCTCGCCCGCGAGGATGGCGCGGCGCTCCGCGTTCGAGACCACGCTCTCCAACACCGTGATCGGCAGGCGCTGGGAGACCCCGGAACGTCGATCGACGCGCGGATCCTCCCGCGCCTCGAACGCGATTCGCTCGATCACCTCCCGCACCAGGTAGGGGATCTGGGTCGGTCGACTGCCCCGTTCCGTCCATGACTCCTGGCCGGTGATCCGGATTCCGTCATCCAGCTCCCGCGGATAGTGGGTGGTCACCTCGGCCCCGATCCGGTCCTTCAACGGGGTGATGATCTTCCCCCGAGCCGTGTAGTCCTCGGGGTTCGCCGTGAAGACGAGCTGCACGTCGAGCGGCAGGCGGATCGGATAGCCCTTGATCTGGACGTCCCCCTCCTG
>DASQQQ010000261.1:0-8550 GCA_035643355.1 Actinomycetota bacterium
GGCGCCTGCACACCTGCGATCCGGAGTACTACCGGTGGACGCAGTGGCTGTTCGTGAAGCTGTTCGAACGGGGCCTGGCCTACCGGAGGACGGCCCCGGCGAACTGGTGTCCGAACGACCAGACCGTGTTGGCCAACGAGCAGGTGGTGAACGGGGCGTGCGAGCGCTGCGGCACCTCGGTCGTGCGCAAGGATCTCACCCAATGGTTCTTCAAGATCACCGACTACGCGCAGCGGCTGCTGGACGACGTGGATCAGCTGGTGGACTGGCCGGAGCGAGTGATCAGGATGCAGCGGAACTGGATCGGCCGGTCCGAGGGCGCGCAGGTCACCTTCGAGATCGCCGAGACCGGCGATGGCGTCGAGGTCTTCACCACCCGCCCCGACACGCTGTGGGGCGTGACGTTCTTCGTGTTCGCCCTGGAGCACCCGCTGGTGCTGGAGCTGGCGAGGGCGGGGGGAACCGAGCCCCAGGCCCGAGCCATGCTGGACGCGCTGCAGGCCACGCCCCTCACGAACCGCGAGCAGGCCGAGAGCCGGGAGGGCGTGGATCTCGGCGTGCACGCGGTGAACCCCGTGAACGGCGAGAAGGTGCCGTGCTTCGTAGCGCCCTACGTGCTGATGGAGTACGGGACCGGGGCGGTGATGGGGGTCCCGGCGCACGACCAGCGCGACTTCGAGTTCGCCCGCGCGCACGACCTGCCGATCCGGGTGGTGGTGCGGCCCGAGGGCGAGGCTCGGGATGCGGACGGGATGACCCAGGCCTACGACCACGACGGCGTGATGGTGAACTCGGGCCCGTTCGATGGGGTCCGGTCGCCGGAGTCGATCGGGCAGGTGATCGCCTGGCTGGAGGAGCAGGGCAAGGGCTCAGCCGCCGTGAGCTACCGGCTCCGGGATTGGCTGATCAGCCGGCAGCGGTTCTGGGGAGCGCCGATCCCCATCGTGTACTGCCCCGAGCACGGCGAGGTGCCGGTGCCCGAGGACCAGCTGCCCGTGGTCCTGCCCGAGGACGTGGACTTCCAGCCCGGCGGGGAGTCGCCGCTGGCTCGCCATCCCACCTGGAAGCACGCCATCTGCCCCACATGCGGGCAGGAGGCGGTGCGCGACACTGACACGATGGACACCTTCGTGGACTCGTCCTGGTATTTCTTCCGCTACTGCTCGCCCGGGGAGGGCGAACGCGCCTTCGATCCGGAACGGGTGGCCGGGTGGATGCCGGTCGACCAGTACACGGGGGGCGTGGAGCACGCAATCCTCCACCTGCTCTACTCGCGGTTCTTCACCAAGGTGTTGTTCGATATGGGCCTGGTGGGCTTCACGGAGCCTTTCCCCCGGCTGATGAACCAAGGACAGGTGATCTACGGGGGCGCGTCGATGAGCAAGTCGAAGGGCAACATCGTCGAGCCCATGCCGCTGGTGGAGCGCTGGGGCGCGGACACGATGCGGATCACGATCCTGTTCGCCGGACCGTTCGAGGACGACATCGACTGGAAGCTGATCGCGCCCGATCCCGGCAAGCGTCCACCGATGAACTCGTGGCTGGGCCGGGTCCATGCGGCCGTGTTCGAGGCGGCCGAACGAGAGGCACCCGATCCAGAGCGGCTGTCGCGTCTGGTGCACCGAACGATCCGGGACGTGAGTGAGGACCTGGACCGCTTCCGCCTCAACGTGGCGATCTCGAAGCTCATGGTGCTGACCAACGAGATCCGCTCGGTCCTGGACGAGGGGAGGGGGGCACGGGAGGCGGCCTCCGCCCTCACCCTGATGCTGGCCCCGCTCGCCCCGTTCCTGGCCGAAGAGCTCTGGCGCGAGGCCCTCCATCACCCGATCAGCGTGCACTCGGCACCCTGGCCGGAGTTCGATCCGGAGCTCGCCCGCCAGGAGCGCGTGACGATGATCGTCCAGGTGGACGGCAAGGTGCGGGACCGGATCGGGATCGATGCCGACGCATCGGAGGAGACCTGCCGCCGGGCCGCTCTCGGCTCCGAGCACGCTCGCCGGTACCTGGAGGGACGCGAGCCCCGTCGCGTCATCGTCCGGCCGCCCAAGCTCGTCAACATCGTCACCGGCGGCTGACGCCGCCCGGCCCGCTCCCCGCGGGCCGTTCGACTCCCCTATCAACCCCGAGCCAGTCGCAGGCTGACCGATGGTGGCGACCGAGCGGTCGGACGCGGGGTGAGGAGGTGCCGTCGGTGGACGAGGAGTCCTGGTTCGAGCCCTACAAGATCAAGGCGGTCGAGGCGATCCCCATCACCATCCGGGAGGAGCGCCGACAGGCGCTGGAAAAGGCTGGATGGAACACGTTCCTGCTGCGCTCCGATCAGGTGACGATCGACCTGCTGACCGACTCGGGAACCAACGCGATGAGCGATCGACAGTGGGCCGCTCTGATGATCGGTGACGAGGCGTACGCGGGGAGCCGGAACTTCTACCGGCTGGAGGAGACGGTCCGCCGGATCTACGGCTACGACTTCATGGTGCCTACCCATCAGGGTCGTGGTGCCGAGCACATCGTGAGCCAGATGCTGATCCGACCCGGGGACATGGTCCCGGGCAACATGTACTTCACCACCACGCGTCTGCACCAGGAATTGGCCGGCGCCACGTTCGTGGACGTGATCGTTCCCGAGGCCCACGACCCCGAGAGCCGTCACCCCTTCAAGGGGGACGTGGATCTGGAGAAGCTGGAGAAGGTGATCGAGCAAGCGGACCGCGTCCCGTACCTGTCGGTCGCCGCCACCGTGAACATGGCCGGTGGCCAGCCCATCTCACTGTCGAACCTCCGGCAGGTCCGGGAGTTGGCCGGTCGCCACGGCATCCCGGTGGTGCTGGACGCCACCCGGGCGGTAGAGAACGCCTACTTCATCAAGGAGCGCGAGCCCGGCCAGGCCGATCGACCGGTGGCCCAGATCCTGCGCGAGCTATGCGACCTCACCGATCTCTGCACGATGTCCGCGAAGAAGGACGCCTTGGTGAACATCGGCGGGTGGATCGGGCTCCGGGACCCGGAGCTTGCGGCCGAGGCCCGGAACCTGTGCGTGGTCTACGAGGGGCTCCACACGTATGGTGGGCTGGCCGGCCGGGACCTGGAGGCCATCGCCGTGGGGATCGAGGAGTCGGTGGACGACGATCACATCCGGGCTCGCGTGCTGCAGGTGCGCGAACTGGGACGGGCGCTGGAGCGCCAGGGCGTGCCGATCGTCGAGCCGATCGGCGGTCATGCCGTGTTCCTGGACGCCCGCCGCTTCTACCCGCACATCCCGCAGGAGGCGTTCCCCGCCCAGCGCCTGGCGGGCGAGATCTACCTGGAGTCCGGCACCCGGACCATGGAACGGGGGATCGTCTCGGCGGGACGGGATCCCGAGACCGGTCAGCATCGCCATCCGGCCCTGGAGCTGGTGCGGATCACGATCCCTCGCCGCGTTTACACCTCGCGACACCTGGCAGCCGTGGCCCGGGGCGTGGAGGACGTCTATCGGCGCCGAGCCTCCACCCGCGGGCTCGAGATGACCTTCGAGCCCAAGTACCTGCGGTTCTTCCAGGCACGGTTCCGGCCGCTCGAGTCCTGAACTCGCGTACGTGTGACCTGCTTCACGGCGCGCCGACACCGGTCGGGCTAGCTTGCGGGATCTTGCCCTCGACTCGTGGAGGCTGGATGTCGGAAGGGTCCCTGCGGGAGCGACTGTCCGCGCTGTCGCGCGGTGAGCTCATCGGACTGGTCGCCGTGCTGGCGATCTCGCTCGGGGGCGCAGCGCTCTGGTACGTGCGGTCGCTACCGAGCCCGGTGCAGGTGCGGGCCGTTGGTGGGGCCGCCCTGCCGTCGATCACCACGCCCGGCCCATCGCCCGAGCCGGTACCCATCCTGGTGGACGTCGCCGGCTGGGTGCGTCGCCCGGGCGTCTACGGGTTCCACGAAGGCGACCGCATCATCGATGCGATCGATGCCGCCGGTGGTGCCCGGCCCGGCGCCCAGCTGGACGCCCTGAACCTGGCCGCGCCGCTCGCCGACAGCACCCAGGTCCTGGTCCCACGGTCGGCCCCGCGCTCGAGCGTCGGGGCGGTGCCCGGCGTGGTCCCCGCCGCGACGGCTGGAGCCCAGATCAACGTCAATACCGCTTCGGCCACCGAGCTCGAAGCGCTGCCCGGGATCGGGGAGGTCCTGGCACAGCGGATCGTCGACTACCGAACGGAACACGGGCCTTTCTCGGCCGTGGATGATCTCCTGGACGTGACCGGGATCGGCGATGTGATCCTCGGCGATATCCGCGACCAGGTCACGGTGTGAGCACGTGGCTGTTGCCCGGAGCGGCCGGGCTCTTCTGGAGCGGTCTGTTGATCTGCACGGTCGTCCCCGATCGGGTGCCGCCCTGGGTGCTGCTGGGGCTGGGGACCGTCCTCCTCGGACTGGCCGCCGCCCTGGCTCCCGGCCGAGTGCTGCGGGATCCGGTCCTCGAGGCGGGTCTGGTCCGGGCGGCGGAGGAGCCTCGGTCGCTCGCCGCACTGGGCCCGAGTCGGTTGGCTCCGGGTCGAGGGCCGCCCGGGGCCGCCCTGGTCTGTGCGGCGGTAGCCGTCCTGATCCTCGGCGCCGGGTGGGGGGGCCTCCACGCGGCCCGAACGCGGTCCTCGCTCCTGGCACGGCTGGCCCCTGCCCGGGTGAGCTTGGTCGGGTCCCTGCGGACCGATCCATCGTCTCGCCCGTCCGGATGGTCCGCGCTGGTGGACATCCGGCGGGTGGAGTGGGCCGAGGGTGCGGCGAACCTCCACGGCGTGCTCTGGGTGAACGGTCGGGGGCGCCCTCCGGGTGCCGTTCGCGGGGATTCCTGTCGCTGTCCGGGACGCTGGAGCGCTCGGATCCCAGCGACCCCTTCGGCAGGTCCATGGTGCTCCGGGGGTGCCCGCCGAGCTCAGGAACGAACACCGCGGAGCGGCGAGGAGCGGCCTCGAACCCGGTCGTCCGGGCCGCTCAGATCTTCCGGACCTTCCTGGGTCGCTCGATCCGCCGACTCTTCCCCCGGCGGGAAGCGGGCCTGCTCCTGGGGCTGGCCCTGGGGGACGACTCGATGCTCGAGCCCGCCCTGATCCGCGACCTCCAGGCCACCGGCCTGGGGCACCTCCTGGTCGTCTCTGGGGAGAACGTAGCCATGGTGCTCGCCCCGGTCTTGGGGCTGGCACTGCTGCTCCGGCTCTCGCGCGTGCCGACCTTCACCCTGGGGACGGCTACCGTCGTCTTCTTCGTGGTGCTGACCGGCGCCGAACCCTCGGTGATGCGGGCCGGCGCGATGGCCGTGCTGGCTCTCGTGGGGGTCCTGCTGGGCAGACCGCGGAGCGCGGCATCGATCCTGGTCGGCGCCGTCCTGGTCCTGCTGGTCATGGATCCCGCCCTCGTCTGGTCGGTGGGCTTCCAGCTCTCGGTGGCGGCCACCGCCGGCATGGTGGCGCTGGCCTCACCGCTGTCCGAGCGGTTGGCGGTCCTCCCGCGACCGGTGGCGCTCGCTGCCGGGACCACGCTGGCGGCCCAGGCCGGGGTAACTCCCATCCTCCTGTTCCACTTCCACGAGGTTCCAGGGTCCACCCTGCCCGCCAACCTGCTGGCGTTCCCGGCCGTGTCCCCGGCGTTGCTGCTCGGGCTGCTGGCTGCCGCCGTGGGGCTCGCGGTCCTTCCCGCCGGCCGGGTCCCGGCCGGGCTGGCCTGATCCCCATGCGCTACCTGGAGGCCGTGGCCGATCGGCTGGCGACGGCGCCGGTCCCCCGGATCACGGGCGGTGGCGCCGGAACGCTGATCGGAGGTCTGCTCGCGGTGGGCGCGGTCGCATGGTGGCTCCGTACGGGCCGCCCGCTGCCGAAGGTGCGGTGGTGGCGATGGCGGCGCTGCTGCCGCTGGTGGTGTGGTCCTCGGCCCTCTCGGCTGGCCCGCCGTCCGGGTTGCAGGTGCGGTTCCTCGACGTGGGACAGGGCGATGCCGCTCTGGTCACCTCGCCCAGCGGGGCACGGCTGCTGATCGATGCCGGACCCGATCCCGAGCAGGTAGCCACCGAGCTCTCGGCCCTGGGCGTGACCCGCCTGGACGCCGTGTCGCCACCCATCCGCATGCCGACCACATCGAGGGCTTCCCCGCCGTCTTCGCCCGGTTCCCGGTCGGCCTCGCCCTCGAGCCCGGATGCGACGAGCCCTCACCCTCGTACACCGACCTGCTCCGGGCCATCCGGGAGGAAGAACTGCCCGTCCAGCACCCGCGGGCCGGCGACCGGATCTGGGTGGGCGATCTGTTGCTCGACGTCCTGGCGCCGCATGGGTGCTTCACGGGAACCGACTCGGACCCGAACAACGACTCGTTGGTGATCCGTCTGGCCTACCGGAGCGACGCGGTGCTCTTCTCGGGGGATGCCGAGGTCCCCGAGCAGGAGGCGCTGCTCCAGGACGGGACGGACCTGCGGACCCAGCTGTTCAAGGCATCACGGTGGAGACACGTCGTTGCCGGAGTTCTTCCAGGCTGTGGGGGCTTCCATCGCGGTGGTGAGCGTCGGGCAGCCGAACGACTACGGCCACCCCGTGGCGTCGGTGCTGGAGTCGCTCCGGGCCACGGGAGCGCGCGTGCTTCGCACCGACCAGCGGGGAGACATCGTGGTCACCTTCGGGCCGGAGGGTCTGCTCGTAGAATCCGCCCCATGACGCGCGATGGACGTGCGCGCAAGGGGGCGGGTCGATGAGCCCTCGGGGTGCCCCCGTGGTCCTGCTGTGGGGGGAGGACGACTTCCTCCTGCGGGAGGCGGCCCTCGAGGCCATCGGACCGGACCTGCGGGCCCGCGAGGTGGACGCCGCCGAGTGGCAGGCGGGAGAGACGGCCGATCTGGCCACCCCCTCGCTCTTCGGCGACCGTCGGGCGCTGATCGTGAGCGATGCCCGCCGGCTGGGCGAGAGCGCGCAGCAGGAGCTGGCGGCGTACCTGGCCGATCCGGCTCCGGATGCGCCGCTCGTGCTCTGCGCGACCGTCCCCACGCGGGGGAAGGCCCCGGCCGCGCTGGTGAAGCTGGTGAAGCCGGTCGGCGAGATCCGCGAGGTGAAGATCACACGACGAGACCTCCCCGGGTGGGTGATGGGACGGGCCAAGGCCCGGGGGGTTCAGCTCGCGCCAGACGCGGCGGCGGCGCTGGTCGAGACGGTGGGGGAGGAACCCGGGGCCCTGGACCAGGCCATCGTGCAGCTCTCGACCGCCTTCGGCGGGAGTCGCATCACCCGTGAGGCGGTGGCCAGTCAGTTCCGGGGGCTGGGCGACCAGCACATCTGGGACCTGTGCGACCGGGCCTTCGGCCGGGACCTGCCGGGCGCGATCCGGTCGGTCCGCACCCTGCTCGAGTCACGAGAGGAGGGGCTGATGATCCTGGGGGGCGTCGCCTCGCGCCTGCGGGACCTGCTGCGGGTGAAGGCCCTCCCCGAGCAGCTGCCGCCCTCGGAACTGGCCCGGGCGGCCGGCCTGCGCTTCGAGTGGCAGGCGCGCCGGTACCGTGAGCAGGCTCGACGGTTCACGCTGGATCAGCTCCTCGCCATCCACGATCGCTTGGTGGAGGCCGACCGGTCCCTGAAGTCCGGGGCCTCCGATGACGTGGTGTTGCCGATGCTGGTGTCGGTGATCGCGGACGCCGCGACGGCCTGACCTACTCGGCCTCGGCACGCACCGGGGCGGTCGATCTGGCCAGTCGGGATTTGTGCCGGGCCGCCGTGCGAGGATGGATCACGCCCTTGGCGGCGGCCTTGTCGTACGCGCGGGTGGCCTCGGCAAGCTGCTCCCGAGCCGTGTCGGCGTCGTCCTCGGCCATCGAGGTGCGGACCTTCTTGGAGGAGGTCTTCAGGGCCGAGCGCACGGCCTTGTTCCGCTGGCGCCGCCGCTCGTTCTGGCGGTTGCGTTTGATCTGGGACCTGATGTTCGCCACGGCGACCGAGTGTACCAGCGGCGACGCACCGCCCGGCCCCTCGTGGCGCCTCGGCGCCCGTACGATAGCCCTGGCGTGACCGACACCAGCCTGATCCGCAACTTCTGCGTCGTGGCGCACATCGACCACGGCAAGTCCACGCTGGCCGACCGCCTGCTGGAGCTCACGCACGCCGTGGCCGAGCGCCAGATGCGCGAGCAGTACCTGGACAAGATGGACCTGGAGCGCGAGCGGGGCATCACCATCAAGGCCCAGGCGGTCCGCCTGTCCCACCGCATCGATGGCCGTCTGTTCGAGCTGAACCTGATCGACACGCCCGGGCACGTGGACTTCACGTACGAGGTCTCCAGGTCCTTGGCGGCGTGTGAGGGCGCCGTGCTGCTGGTCGACGCGGCCCAGGGCATCGAGGCCCAGACGCTCGCGAACTACCACCTGGCGCGCGACGCGGGGCTCACGATCATCCCGGCCCTGAACAAGATCGACCTCCCCGCGGCCGACCCCGATCGGGCCGCAGCCGAGTTGGTCGGCATCATCGGCGGCTCCGCCAACGATGTTCTCCGTCTGTCCGCCAAGACGGGCGAAGGAGTCGATGACTTGCTCGAAACCCTGGTCAAAGTGGT
>DASQQQ010000262.1:0-4060 GCA_035643355.1 Actinomycetota bacterium
GCCGGGCACGTGCCGACCGTCGCCCACATCCGGGAGCTGCTGGGCTCGCGGGGCTAGTCGGAGCGAGCTCCTCAGGACGACACGCGCTTGCGGGCCCGGACGATCGCCGACACCATGCCGTCGGTGACCTCGTGCGTCGGCACCAGCTCGATCGAGCCGAACCCCGCCCGGGTGAGCTCAGCCTCGTACTCCGCGAAGGAGAGGGCTCCGGCGATGCATCCCACGTACGAACCACGCTCCGCCCGCTGCTGCGGCGTGAGGTCGTCGGCCGACACGATGTCGCTGATGCCGATGCGACCGCTGGGGCGCAGGACCCGGGCCATCTCGTCGAACACCCGAGGCTTGTCCGTCGACAGGTTGATCACGCAGTTGGAGATCACGACGTCCACGCTCTGATCGGGGAGGGGGATCTCCTCCATGTATCCCTTCAGGAACCGCGCGTTGCCGACCCCCGCCTCGGCCGCGTTGCGGCGCGCCAGCTCGAGCATCTCGTCCGTCATGTCCAAGCCGTAGGCGATGCCCGACGGTCCGACCCGGCGTGCGGACAGGATCACGTCGATCCCTCCGCCGGAGCCGAGGTCGAGGACGCGCTCACCCTCCCGCAGCTCGGCCACCGCCGTGGGGTTCCCGCAGCCGAGGCTCGCCAGCGCCGCCGCATCCGGCACCTGCTCGAGCTCATCCCCCCCGTAGAGGCTTGGGTCCGACGACGTCGTTCCGCCGCAGCAACCCGATCCGCCGCTGCACCCGGTCGACCCGGCCGCAGGGGTGTCGATCGATACGCGGCGTGCGGCCGCCGCGTAGTGCTCCCGGATCTGCTCCCGCACCTCGTTCATCCCCTCGCCCCCTCCAGGTTGAAGACGGTCGCCAACCGCGCCAGCAGGTCGCGATCCACCGCGTAGTAGGCCCAGACGCCACGCTTCTCCCGTCGCACGAGCCCGACCTCGGCGAGCTTCTTCAGGTGGAAGCTCACGGTCGGCTGCGACAGCCCGATCTCCGGGGTGAGATCACACACGCACACGGCCTCACCGGTGCTCGCGAGCAGGTTCACGATCCGCACGCGCCCGGGGTCGGACAGGGCCTTGAACACCCGCGCGGTCACCTCCGCCTCCTCGGCCGACATCGCCGCATCTCCCAGCGGCACGCAGCACGCCGCCGGTGGCTGGATCACCGCCATCTCGCGCTTCACGCGCGCCTCCCTCGTATCGACGTTCGTCGATGGATACTAACCGATATATCGACGTTCGTCGATACGTACAGCATTCCGAGCGCGCGGAAGACTGGTCCCAGGGCGACCCGGACCGGTGCGCGCCGAGCCGCACCGCGCCGCCTCGAGCGGTCTCAGAGGACCGTGAAGAGGGTGGAGCTCCGAGCGATGTTGGACGGGGTCTTGACCTTGATCTTCCCGGTGGTGGCCCCGGCCGGCACGGTGGTCGTGATCTGGGTGTCCGAGTCGATCGTGAAGGACGCCTTGGTCGTGTCGAACTTGACGATCGTCACATCGAGGAAGCCCGACCCGGTGATCGTGACGGAGGTGCCCACCGGCCCCGAGGTGGGGGAGAACCCGGAGATGCTGAGCCCGGTGGTGCTCCCGCCGGATGTCACGGTGAACGGCTCGGAGCTCTTCGCGATGTCGGTGGGTGTCTTCACCTTCACCAGCCCCGTGGTGGCGCCGCCAGGCACGGTCGCGGTGATCTCCGTGTCGGAGACGATCGTGAACACGGCCTTGCTCTTGTTGAACTTCACGACCGTCACGTCCTGGAACGCCGAACCGGTGATGGTCACGCTCGTCCCCGTCGGGCCGGAGGTGGGGGAGAAGCCGGAGATCCCCAGGACCGAGCCGCCGCCTCCACCACCGCCCCCTTCGCCGATCGTGAGCTCGAAGAGCTTCCCGTCGTTCTCGCTGGGGTTGGACCCGTTGTCCACGCCGCGGTCCACGATCCAGTAGTCCATCCGGGTGGGGTCGTCGCTGGCCGGGGCCAGGGCCAGCCCGGACAGCCAGCGCATCCCGCTGATCCCGGAGGCGTCGATGATCCGCACCAGGGTGCCGGTCTTCGTGATCTCGTAGATCTTCTTGTCCTTGCGGGCCCCCACCAGCAGGGTGCCCTGACTCGGGTCCGAGCTCAGCCCCTCCCAGTCGGTGGGCCCGAGCTTGCCGATGTCGAAGTGCGTCATGCTGTCGTCGCCGTCGCCGAACACGCCGTTCACCGGGTCGATGTCGTAGACCTCGGTCCCGACCCCGTCCAGGAAGAACAGGTGGCCGGTGGCCGGGTCGAACTCCGGGTCCTCCGTGTCGGTGCTGCCGTAGGCGCCCGCGTCGATGAAGCTCACCACGTCATCGGCGGTCCCGAACCGGCCGTCGGTGCCCGGCCGGACCACGTAGATCCGGCGCTTGGTGTCGTCGGAGACGAACAGCTTGCCCGAGGCCGGCGCGTACCCCAGGCCGGTGGGCTCCCTCGACGGGTACCCCATGGTGGTCCCGGTGTCCGTGACGTTGCCGGACCGCGTGATCTGCCACAGGTTCACCCCGTGGTAGCCGGCCCCGGTGGTCTCGTCCACCTCGGAGTCCGAGATCTCCAGCCGGTCCCGCCCGGGCAGGTAGACGACCCCCGAGGGATCGGGACTGGCCGGGCTGAACGAGGACGTATCGATCCTCTGGACCAACGACGCCGTCACCGTGGGAACGGCGGCGGCCGCGACGGCGGCCCCGATCGCCCCCAGCACGAAGGACAGCACCACGGACGAGATCGCCGCCCGCACCATGAACCCCCGGGTCATACGCAACCCGATCACCCCCTCCGGCTCGGCTCGACCGTAGTGGACGGCCGGCCACCGGTCCTGGGCCATATGCACCATAGATGGCACGCACTTCGGACCACCCCCGGGGCTCGTGATGAGGTCCGGGCCGTGGGCGATGGGGCGGACCTCCGCTACCGATGCGGCGTCACGATCTCCTCCACCGGTCGCACCAAGATCGGTGGGGGGAGCGCTGGAATGCGGGGGGTCCGAGCTCCAGTGCCTCTCGCAGCACGTCGAAGAACCTTCGCGCGGTGTCCGACCACGTGGGCAGCGTGCTGCCTCGTACCCGGCTCGAGTGACGCATCCGGTCCCTGAGCCCGAGATCTCGGCACAGACGATCGAGCGCGGAGGTCAGCCCGGCGAGGTCGCCCTCGGGAAGGAGCAGGCCCTCGCTCCCGTCCCGCACCAGCTCGGGGAGGTGGCCGCTCCGCCAGCCCACCACGGGCAGGCCGTCCCGGAGCGCCTCGGCCCAGGCCATGCCGTACGTCTCCCGGTGCGCGGGGAGCGCGAACACGTCGGCCGCCGAGCGCAGCCGGGACGCCTCCCCGGGCGGGCGAGGGCCGTGCACCACGACCCGCCCCTGCAGGTCCGAACGAGCCAGGCGCCTGCGGACCCGCGCCCCGTAGGCGGGCACCGCTCTCGGATCGCCCACGAGGTGCAGGGTGGCCAGCCCGGGCTCGAGGCGCGCGAAGGCTTCGACCAGCTCGAGGATGCCCTTCTGAGCGGTCCAGTTGGCCACGCACAGGATCGCGGCCGCGCGGCCCCGGCGCAGGTCGGGGAGCGGTCCGCCCTGGGTCGCCCGGACGTCGCACCCGGGGGGCACCACGCGGATGCTCGCCGGATCGAACCCCGCCCGCACCAACCGGTCGCCGAGCCACGTGCTCGCGACGATCAGCCTCCCCGCTCGCCGGTACGCGAGTCGGTCCAGCCCGCGACCGAGCCCCCGCCGCAGCACCGACCCGTCCCCACCACCGGGCGGCTGGTGCAGCAGGGCCACCACCGGCACCGGCGGAGGACGGCGGGCGAGGGCCGGTCCTAGCCCCCTGGCGGCGATGCTGTCGATCACGAGGACGGCCGTGGGGGGGCGCGCGGCGCGGCGCAGCGCATCCGGCGCCCCCCGCAGCGCCGCGGGCAGGCGGTCGGGGACCGCGTGCGGATGCAGGCAGAAGCCGTGGGCTGGCGCGGCCCGGATCAGGTGGTCGTCGTACAGGTTGCCGCCGGTGGGCCGCGCCAGGTCCCCGGCCAGGAGTGCGGCGCGCGGTGG
>DASQQQ010000263.1:0-3174 GCA_035643355.1 Actinomycetota bacterium
TGGACTTCGCCGGCGCGATCGGAGCCCTGCCGCTCGGGCACGGCCATCCCGCCTGGCGGGCGGCGATCCACCGGCAGGTGGACGAGCTGGGACTGGTCTCCAACCTGTACGCGACCGGCCCTCAGGCCGAGCTCGCGGCCCGGCTGGCGGAGCTGCTCCCCGTCCCGGAGGCTAGGGTCTTCTTCTCGAACTCGGGGGCGGAGGCCAACGAGGCCGCGCTGAAGCTGGTCCGCCGGTGGGGGCTCCCCCGCGGCCGGGGCCGGATCGTCGCCCTGGACGGATCGTTCCACGGTCGGAGCGTCGCTACCCTGGCCGCGACCGGGCAGCCGGCCAAGCGGGTCCCCTTCGAGCCGCTGGTGGACTGGTTCGTCCACGTGCCGCCGGGGGACCTGGAGGCGATGGACCGGGCCGTCGGCGCGGAGACCGCCGCGGTGCTGCTCGAGCCGGTCATGGGCGAGGGCGGGGTCCACCCGCTGGAGCCGGCCTACCTGCGCGGCATCCGGCAGGTCTGCGACGAGCGCGGGGCCCTGATGATGGCCGACGAGGTGCAGTCCGGGATCGGTCGGTGCGGTGCGTGGCTGGCCGTCTGCACCTCGGACGTGGTGCCCGACGTCGTCACCCTGGCCAAGGGCCTGGGCGGCGGGCTGCCCATCGGTGCCACGGTGACGCGAGCCGACCTGGCCCTCGGGCCCGGCGAGCATGCGTCCACGTTCGGGGGCGGTCCGGTGGTGTGCGCGGCCGCCCTGGCCGTGCTGGAGACGATCGAGCGTGAACACCTGCTGGAGAACGCCCGGGCCCAGGGCGAGCGCCTCCGGGCCGCCGTCCGAGCCTTGGAGCACCCCGCCGTGGTCGAGGTCCGCGGGGCGGGCCTGCTCAACGGGATCCAGCTCCGTGGCCCGGACGTGCACGAGGTCGTCCTGGCCATGCTGGAGCGGGGGGTCCTGGCCACCGAGGCCGGTCCGGACGTGGTGCGACTCTCGCCGCCGCTGGTGGTCACCGCCGCCGAGGTGGACGAGGCGGTCGCCGTCCTCGGATCCGCGCTGGACCGGCTGCCGGCGAGGGCTGCTTCGTGACCCGGGACGCCGGAGCCACCAAGGCCAGGCGCCAGCAGCTGATCCTCTCCCTGGTGGCGCGCGAGCGCCTGGGGAGCCAGGACGAGATCCGGGCCCGGCTCCAGTACCTGGGGTTGCCCACCACGCAGTCCACGGTCTCCCGTGACGTGGAGGAGCTCGGGCTGGCCCGCGTGCACGACGCCGAGGGCGTCCGGTACGTCGTCCCGGCGGAGGGCACCACGCCCGGGGCGATGAACCTGCTCCGGCGGGCGCTGGATGAGTTCGCCCTGTCGTTCGTCCGGGCGAGCCAACTCCTGGTGGTGCGGACGCCGCCGGGCGCCGCCAACGCGCTGGCCGAGGCGATCGACCGGGCCAACCTGGCGGACGTGGCCGGCACGATCGCCGGCGACAACACGATCCTGGTCGTGCCTCGGGAGGGGGTGGCGGTCCGCTCGGTGGAACGAGCGCTCCGCGGCGTCCAGGCGGGTCCCTGAGCGATCCGCGGACACGACGAGCAACGAGAGGGGCCCCCGGATGGGACGCGCGGGGGCGGGAAGGAGACGGAACGATGCAGCGAGCGGTGCTCGCCTACTCGGGGGGACTCGACACCTCCGTGACGATCCGGTGGCTGGCCGAGCAGGGCTACGAGGTGTTCGCCGTCGCGGTGGACGTGGGTCAGCGGGAGGACTTCGCGCTGATCCGGGAGCGCGGCGCGCTGGCCGGGGCCGCCCAGGTCCGGGTGGTGGACGCGGTGGACCGCTTCGCCGCCGAGTTCCTGACGCCGGCCGTCAAGGCGAACGGCCTGTACGAGGACAAGTACCCGATGGTCTCCGCTCTGGCTCGGCCCTTGATCGTGGACGAGGTCGTGGCGGTGGCCCGCGAGGTCGGCGCGCAGGTGGTGGCCCACGGTTGCACGGGCAAGGGCAACGACCAGGTGCGCTTCGAGGTGTCCTTCGGCGTGCTGGCCCCCGACCTGCGGGTCCTGGCCCCGATCCGCGACGACGGGATCCCGCGGGAGAAGGCCATCGCCCTGGCCGGTGAGTGGGGGATCCCGATCGCCGAGGTGGCCACCTCCTACTCGATCGACGAGAACCTCTGGGGACGGACCGCCGAGTGCGGTCCCCTGGAGGACCCGTGGGCCGCGCCTCCGGAGGACGCCTTCGCCCGCACGGCCGCGCCGAAGGATCGCCCGGGGGAACCGACCGAGACGGTGGTGGCCTTCGAGCGCGGGGTGCCGGTGGCGCTGGACGGCCGGAGCCTGCCCCTGCCCGAGCTGATCCGGACGGTCGACGGGCTGGGCGGGCGGTACGGGTTCGGGCGGGTGGACATGATCGAGAACCGGCGCGTGGGCATCAAGTCCCGCGAGCTGTACGAGGTGCCCGGGGCGCTGGCGCTGATCGGCGCCCATCGGGCCCTGGAGGACCTGACGCTGGAGCGCGAGGTGGCCCACTTCAAGCCCGGGATCGAGCAGCGGTGGGCGGACCTCGTGTACGACGGCCTGTGGTTCTCGCCGCTCCGGCGGGCGCTGGACGCCTTCGTGGATGCCACGCAGTCGCACGTGACCGGCGAGGTGCGCCTGTCGTTCGCGCCGGGTTCGTGCACGGTCGTCGGTCGCTGGTCCGAAGCATCGCTGTACGACGTCGGCCTGGCCACGTACGGCCCGCAGGATGCCTTCGACCACCGGCACGCGCAGGGGTTCGTCAGACTATGGGGCATGCCGCTCAAGGTCTGGTCCGCCAGGCAGGGGAGCGGATGAGCGGCCCCTCGCCCCGCGGCGAGGAACGGGGGGGCCCGTCCGAGCGAGCCCTGTGGGGCGGTCGGTTCTCCTCGCTCCCCTCGCCGGAGGCCTTGGAGCTCGGCCGGAGCCTGTCCTTCGACGTCCGGCTCGCGGAGCACGACGTCCGCGCCGGGGTCGCCCACGTCCGGGGGCTCGTGGAAGGGGGGCTCCTGGACGTGGGGGAAGCCGAGCTACTGATCGGAGCTCTGCGCGAGGTCGGCGCCGAGATCGCCGCCGGCCGGTTCGCGTTCCACCCGGCGGACGAGGACGTGCACTCGGCCGTGGAGCGGGGGGTGACCGAGCGCCTGGGGGAGATCGGCGAGAAGCTCCACGCGGGTCGGAGCC
>DASQQQ010000264.1:0-2532 GCA_035643355.1 Actinomycetota bacterium
GAGGAGGCGGGTGCGGTGATGTGGTACGGATGGGGGTCGGGGAGCTGGGTCGGATGGTTGCTCATGACCCTGGTCATGATCGTCTTCTGGGGAGGGCTGATCGTCCTGGTGGCGTGGGCCGTCCGATCCCTCGGTCGGGGAGCGGCTCCGCATCGAGGGGACGTCCCGGGCGACGAGGCGATGCGGCTGCTGGAGCAGCGGTTCGCCAAAGGCGAGATCGACCGCGATGAGTTCGACGAGCGGCGCACCGTCCTGCAGGGCGTCAGGAGGAGCTGAGATGCGGGGCTACTCCATGGACCGCGACGACCTGCTGGGACGTCTGCGCCGGATCGAGGGGCAGGTCCGTGGGGTGCACAGGATGGTGGAACAGGACCAGTACTGCCTGGACGTGCTGACCCAGTTGAACGCGATCACCGCGGCCGTGAGGTCGGTGGGCCTGGGGCTGCTGGACGACCACGTCCATCACTGCGTCCGGGAGAGCCTGCGGCGGGGCGAGGGTGAGGACAAGCTCGAGGAACTGATCGCCGCGGTGGCCCGGTTCGCGGGGCGCTGAACCAGGCAACGAGGACGGCGGATGGAGCAGATCAGAGGGAAGTGGTTGGCATGACGGGGATCGAGATCGCGGTCACCGGGGCCGGGGTGGTGCTCATCGGGGCGCTCGCCTGGTTCTTCTTCGGCCCCAAGGAGGCCCGCCGGGCCGAGGTCCGGGGTGGCGTCCAGGAGGTGGAGATCACCGTGAAGGGCGGCTACTCGCCCAACCTGATCCGCGTCCAGCAGGGGGTGCCGCTGCGACTGGTGTTCGACCGGCAGGAGAACAGCGACTGCTCCTCCCGGGTGGTGTTCCCGGACTTCGGGGTGAGCAAGTCGCTGGCTCCCTTCGGCCGCACCACCGTGGAGCTCCGCCCCGACCGCAGCGGCGAGTTCGGCTTCGCCTGCGGGATGAACATGCTGCACGGGACCCTGGTGGTGGAGGCGTCCGGTGGCAACGGGCACGGTCCCGCTGCCGGTGAGGGAGAGACGGCCGTGGGGGCGGCCACGGGGTCGGAGGCGGCGAGCCCCGCCCCTGAGGGACACACGCACGAGACGGCCAGGGCGGTGGGCGTAGGTCCCAGCCTCGAGGTCGGCACGACCAGACGGGTGGAGCTCGCGCTGCGGGGGAGCGGGGTGACCTGCCCGACGTGCGTGACCAACATCGAGGCGGCGCTGGACGGTCTGCCGGGGGTGGACCGGGTGCAGGCCAACTTCGGGGCCGAGCGGATCACCGTGGACTTCGATCCGAACCGGGTCGAGGTGCCGGACCTGACGCGGAGGGTCGCCGCCGCCGGGTACAAGGTCGAGGAGCGGCCCGAGCCCGGATCGGAGCAGACCGAGGATGCCGAGGCCGCCGCCCGCCGGGCCGAGATCCGGGATCTCACGTGGCGGGTCGTGGTCGGGGCCATCCTGACCGCTCCGGTCCTGTTCGCGGTCATGGTGAGCGACTACCTGAGCCCGTCGTGGCTGCCGCAGATCCTGACCAACCGCTGGTTCGAGCTCGGGATGATCACGCCGGTCATGTTCTACACGGGCTGGCCGATCCACCGGACCGGCTGGCTGACCCTTCGCCACCGTACGGCCGATATGAACACCCTGGTCACGGTGGGGTCCACGGCGGCGTTCCTCTACAGCCTCGCCGTGACCGCGACCCCGGGCTTCTTCCCCCAGAACGTCCGCTCGGTCTACTTCGAGGCGGTGGGCACGATCCTGACCCTGATCCTGCTGGGACGGCTGTTCGAGGCCCGGGCCAAGGCGGGGACCGGCGAGGCGCTCCGGGCCCTGATCGGCCTGCAGGCCAAGACCGCCCGCGTGCTCCGCGATGGGGAGGAGATCGAGGTCCCCGTCGACCAGGTGCAGCTGGACGACATCGTCTCGGTGCGGCCCGGGGAGAAGGTCCCGGTGGACGGCGAGCTCACCGAGGGCCAGTCCGCCGTGGACGAGTCCATGGTGACCGGGGAGCCGATCGCGGTGGAGAAACGACCGGGGGACGCCGTGATCGGGGCCACCATCAACCAGACCGGGGCCTTCCGTTTCCGGGCCACCAAGGTGGGCAAGGACACGATGCTCGCCCAGATCGTGAAGCTGGTGGAGCAGGCCCAGGCGTCCAAGGCTCCCATCCAACGCCTGGCCGACCTGGTGGCGTCCTACTTCGTCCCGGCGGTGATCTTCATCGCCCTGGGGACGTTCGTGCTGTGGTTCGACCTGCACGCGGTCTCGGCGCTGACCTTCGCCCTGGTGGCGGCGGTCTCGGTGCTGATCATCGCCTGCCCCTGCGCCCTGGGCCTGGCGACACCGCTGTCGATCATGGTGGCCACCGGCAAGGGGGCTCAACGGGGGATCCTGATCCGCTCGGCGCAGGCGCTGGAGACCGCCCACAAGCTGGATGCGATCGTGCTGGACAAGACGGGGACCATCACCAAGGGGGAGCCCTCCCTCACCGACGTGGTGCCGGCGGACGGCCTCGATGAGGGCGAGTTCCTGCGGCTGGTGGCCTCGGCC
>DASQQQ010000265.1:0-11526 GCA_035643355.1 Actinomycetota bacterium
AGGAGCTGATGCCCGAAGGCGTGCACTTCTTCTCGATGTACACGCAGTGGGCGCCGGACGACTGGAACCAGGAGCCCCACCGCGACGAGCTCGAGGCCTACGCGGACCGGATCTTCGACATCTACAACGACCTGGCGCCGAACTTCAAGGCGTCGGTGATCGCCCGGCAGATCATCGGGCCCTACGATATGGAGCACGACCTGGGGCTGATCGGCGGCAACATCTTCCACGGCGAGTTGTCCGTGGACCAGTTGTTCCACATGCGGCCGGCCCCCGGCTACGCGGACTACCGGACCCCGATCAAGGGCCTGTACCACGGCTCGTCCGCCACCCACGCGGGCGGCGGGGTCGTGGGCATCCCTGGGTGGCAGGCGTTCCGGCAGGCCAAGCGGGACCGCATGCTCTCGAAGAAGAGCACGTAGCGTTCGGATCGTGGGAGGCGACGCCGCGCCGGGGGACCCGCGCCCCGCCCTCCAGGCCATGCTCGAGGCGCGGTCCGTGGCCGTGGTGGGCGCGAGCGTCCGCGAGGGCTCGGTGGGCCATCAGAGCCTGGTCGAGCTCCGCAAGGGCCGGTTCGCGGGCGAGGTCTTCCCGGTCAACCCGAAGTACGATCAGATCCTCGGCTGGCGGTGCTCGCCCTCGCTGTCCGAGCTCGACCGCCCGGTGGACCTAGCGATCCTGGCGGTGTCGAACGCGCGTCTGGAGGAGCAGCTGCGGCTCGCCGCCGACACCGGGGTCCGCTCGGCCGTGATCTTCGCCAGCTGCTACGAGTCCCCACGCGAGGGCGTTCCGCCCCTGACCGAGCGGCTGGGGGCGATCGCGCGCGGGGCCGGGATGGCCGTCTGCGGCGGCAACTGCATGGGCTTCGCCAACATCGAGGGTGGGGTCCGGGCGCTGGGGTTCTACGAGCCGGAGGATCTGCGGCCCGGGCCCCTCGCCTTCATCAGCCACTCGGGATCGGGCTTCTCCGCGCTGCTGCACAACGAGCGTGGGCTGCGCTTCAACCTGGCGGTGTCATCGGGTCAGGAGTTCGCGACCACCACCGCCGACTACCTCCGGTACGTCATGGACCTGGAGAGCACCCGAGCGGTCGGCCTGTTCATCGAGACCGCCCGCGACCCGGCGGCCTTCACCCAGGCGCTCCGCACCGCAGCCGAGCGAGACGTGCCCGTCGTGGTCCTGAAGGTCGGCCGCGAGGCTCTCACGAGGAGGATGGTGACGGCGCACTCGGGCGCGTTGGCCGGCGAGGACGGGGCCTACGAGGCCCTGTTCGAGGCGAACGGCGTCCTTCGGGTGGAGAGCCTGGACGAGATGGCCGACACCCTGGCCTTGTTCGCCGGTGGACGTCGAGCGGCCCCGGGCGGGCTGGCCAGCGTGCACGACTCGGGGGGCGAGCGGGCCTTGCTGGTGGACTCGGCCGCATCGGTCCACGTACCGCTGGCCCGGATCTCGGAGGCGACCACGCGGCGTATGGCCGATCTCCTGGAGGAGGGTCTGCTGCCGGTGAACCCGCTGGACTTCTGGGGGACCGGGCGCGATGCGAACGAGGTGATCACCGGCTGCATGCGCGCCCTGCTGGACGATCCCGATACGGGTGCCCTGGCCTTCACCGTCGACCTCACCACCGAGGACAGCCCAGACATGGGGTACATCGGGATGGCGCTGCAGGTGTACCCGGAGACGGACAAGCCGGTGGCCATGCTCTCGAACCTATCCAGCGGGATCGACCGCAGCGACGTCCGGCACCTGGACGAGGCCGGGATCCCGGTGCTGGAGGGAACGCTCACCGGCCTGGCCGCGTTCGGGCACCTGTTCGAGTACCGGGACCACCGCGCGCTCCCGCCGGTCGACCCGAGCTCACCCGTGCCCGGGGAGGTCCGCGAGCGCTGGCGGGCTCGGCTGTCCTCCGGAGAAGCGTTCGACGAGCGCGAGGGGCTGGCGATGCTGGCCGACTTCGGTATCCCCGTGGTGCCGCACGAGGGAGTGGGGAGCTCGGAGGAGGCGGTCGTCGCGGCCGAGGGGTTGGGCTTCCCGGTCGTCCTGAAGACGGCCTCACCGGGGGTCCAGCACAAGTCGGACGTGGGCGGGGTGCGGCTGGGATTGGCCGACGCCGAAGCCGTGACCGACGCGTACCGGGACATCTCGGGCCGGCTGGGACCTTCGGTCACCGTGGCCAGGATAGCGCCGCCCGGTGTGGAGGTGGCCTTGGGTGTGGTCCGCGATCCGCAGTTCGGGCCGCTGGTCCTGGTGGCGGCCGGCGGGGTGCTGGTCGAGCTGTTGAAGGATCGGCGCCTGGCGATGCCGCCCCTGGACCCGGCTCGGGCCCATCGGCTGATCGACGGTCTCGCGATGCGCCCCCTGTTCGACGGGGTACGCGGATCGCCGGCCTGCGACGTGGATGCTCTGGCCCGCACGGTGGTCGCGCTGTCCTGGCTGGCGCACGACCTCGGAGAGCACCTCGAGGCACTCGACGTGAACCCCGTGATCTGCGGACCCGACGGCTGCCTGGCCGTGGATTCCCTGGTCGTGCCCCGACACGGGTCCGTCGTGCAGCGCTGATCCCCGCGCCGTCGACGTGTGGCCGGCCTCCGGCTACCAGGGCCTGGTGACCGGCTCGGTCCCGGCCGGCCACAGGGGCTGGGTGCCGCCGGTGTCGAAGGGCCAGTCCAGGGGGTCCCCGCCGTAGGTCTTCACCTTCTTGGTGGCGAAGACCGGGGGGCGGGGCGGCTTGGAGAAGTCGAAGACGTGCTCGAAGTTGTGGGTGTTGGCGATGCGCGGCGTCAGGTGGTCCAGGCCCCAGTTGTCCGCGATGAAGCGGAGCGGCGTAGAGAACTCGCCGACCTCGTCGTCGATCACCCCCCGACGCACGTGGGGACCGATCGTCAGCAACGGCACGCGGAAGCCCAGGCCGACGTCGTCCACGACGGGCGGCTTCACCGGGTCGTAGAAACCCCCCCACTCGTCCCACGTGATGAAGATCACCGTGTCCTTCCACAGATCGCTTCGCATCACGGCGTTCACCACGTCGCTCACCCAGTTATGCGCTCCCGAGGAGCTGGCCGGTGGGTGATCGGACAGCTGGAACAACGGGGTTACCCAGGTGACCGCCGGCAGCCTTCCCCCCTCGATGTCCTTCACCAGCGAGTCCACCGGACGCATATGCGCGTTCCAGTACGCGCGGTCGTGGAAGACCTGGTGGATCCCGTTGTACGCGTTCCAGAAGTAGCCCACCTGGTACGGGACGGCCGCGTAGTACGCCCAATCGACCCCGCCCTCCGAGAGCTGCTCGCCCACCGTCCTGAACGTGAAACAGGTGTCGTGCTTCGTGAGGTTCCCGTGCTCGTCCTTCGCGAACACGAACACGTCGTCGCCGACGGCATCGCAGCCCCAGCTCTTGAACGCGTACTGTCCCTTCTGCTTGGGCGGCAGGGTCCCGATGTTCTCCGGGTTGTCGATCACGCCGTTGGCCTGCCCGGCGATGAAGTAGAAGTGGTTCGGGTACGAGGGCCCGAGCGCCGAGGCGAAGAAGTGATCCGAGAGCGCGTACTCGCGGGCCCACGTCCAGTAGTTGGGGATCTGGCGCTCCTGCACCACCGTGTACGCGAAGTAGGCTCCGTAGATCCCCGTCGCGAACCCGTCGAGGGAGCCGCCGTTCAGGCAGTTCAGGGCGGCCGCTCGATCGTGCGGGAGGTCGCCGGGCAGCCAGTCCGGGCATGGATGCAGCGGTGTCTCGGTGCCGTAGGAGACACCGGTGAGCGAGGACTTCACGCCCGGGAAGCGTCCGAAGATGTTGTTGAAGCTCCGGTTTTCCAGCATCACGTAGAGCACCCGCTTCACCGGCCAGCGTGTGGTGATGGTGGAGGGCGTGTCGGTCGCTCCGGTGCTGGGGACCGGTACCTTCCGGTCCCCGCCGGTGCAGGCGTACAGGGTGGCGCCTGCCAGCGCGAGCCCCGAGGTGCGCAGGAAGTCGCGCCGACTCCGGGAGAGGGGGTGAGCGGGGTCCCGCGGGTGTTCGCGATGGTGCACGGGGTCGGGCATGCGGCCCACATTCCTACCAGACGCGGCGCCGGACGGTATCCTCGCGGGGCCCGTGTCTCTCGCGAACCTGGTGACGATGCGAAGGCTGGCGCTGCTTCTGGTGGTCGCCGTGCTCGCGCCCGGGTGCGGGGGTGGCTCCGGAGACGCCGCCCGCTCGCCCTCGCTGACCCAGGCGCCCCCGGTCTCACCGCTCGCGTCCGGCGGCTCCGCTCCACCCGCGACGGTCACCTCGCCGGCCACCCCGGCCACGCCTCCGCCCACCTCGGGCGCCGTGACGTCGAGCTGCGTGCACGGATGGATCACCCCCCCGTCCGGGAGCCCTCGGTTCCTGCAACCGCTCGGCGTGATCCGGCGGACCACGGGGGTCGAGGGTCCGCTGGTGGTGGTGGACCTGCGCTACTTCGAGGGACCCGAGTCCCCGCCATCCGAGCAGGGCTACCTGCAGGTCGTCCAGCGCTGGTACGTGAAGCTCTACGCGAAGCGGGATCCGGCCTTCCAGGGTCGGTTCCTGGTGGAGGCCCGCCGATTCGGCCGAGGGCTGTCCGCCGTAGCCCCCTACGACACGCACGGGTTCCGCTCGCCGGACTGGGTCGGGTTCCAGTACGACGCCGCCGACCCCACATCGAAGACCTATCCCGGTCTGCCGGGGCGGTGGGCTGGGGTCCCGTACGACTTCGTCACGGGGGGTGGGGGCCTCACGTTCCCGGGGCTGCCCAGGGAGGTCGTCGGCTGCCTGGCCGGGACCTGAGCTACCGCGGTCCGGCCCAGGCCCCCCGCAGCGTGGAACGCGCCAGCAGCAGCCGGACGGACAGGCTGAGCGCGGAGGTCGCGGCGATCGCGATCAGGCCCCACAGCGGACGGCCCGCTACCCCGGTGAGCGCCGCGAACAGCAGCCGCGCGTCCCGCCCTCCGAGCAGGTACCCGATCCGTCGCTCCGGCGTAGGAGGGATCCCCAAGGCGGCGATCCGGTCCTTGCTGGCCATCGACAGCATCGCTCCCGCGGTGGCGACCACCCCGACCGCCGCCACCGGCACCGGCGCCCAGCCGGCCTGGATGGCCCACGCGGCGAGCCCGGCCAGGACCGCCGTGTCCGCCAGGCGGTCCAGCACGCCGTCCAGCAGCGCGCCGCCCGCCGAGGTCCGGACCTGAAGGCGCGCCACCTCGCCGTCCACCCCGTCCAGCACCGAGGAGGCGTGCACGAGGATCGCCCCCAGCACACCGAGCCCGAGGCCCAGGATCCAGCCACCCGCCACGCCCACCAGGCACGCGATCACGGACACCACGTCCGGATGGAGCGGTACGGGACCGAGCGCCATGGACAGTCGCGTGGACACCGGCCGGTTCAGGTAGCGGGAGACGGGACCGTCGGCGTCCTTGATCAGGGACCGGCGGAGCCGGTGCCGCACCCGGCGGAGGTCTTCGGGCGTGTCGACGTCCTGCCACCAGGCCCCCGGGGGCAGGGAGACGGCGAAGAGGGGCGTCGCGCCGGCCAGCTCGGACACCGCGCCGGCGAGCGAGGCGTCACCCCGAGACGCTGCCCGCCGCTGCGCGTCGAACACCGCCGGGGGAAGCACGAACGCTCCGCAGTCGATCGAGGGGTCGCCGAGCTGCTTGGAGAAGGCCACGGCGCGCCCGGCCTGCAGGCGGACCCGGGTGCCCTCCGCCCACGCTGCGGGCTCGGGAGCGCCGTCCACGAGGACCGCGGGCCGGTCGACCCCGAACAGCGGCTCGAGCGCGTCCTCGGCGAACACGTGATCGGCGGTTATGAGCGCGAACAGCTCCTCCTCCCCGACCAAGGGCTCCGCGGCGGCCAGGGAGGCCCCGTTTCCAGCCTCCCACCGTTCGGCGAAGGCGGCTCGAACCCGTCCGGGTGCGAGCCGGTCGACCACGGCGGCCACCGGACCGGCCTGGTAGCCCACGACCACCACCACCCGCTCCAGGCCGGCGGCCAGGAGCGTCCTGACCGCGCGTTCCACCAGGGCCAGCCCCCCCACCCGAACCAGGGCCTTGGAGCCCCCACCGGTCACGCCCGACAGGCGCTCGGATCGACCGGCGGCGAGGACCACCCCCACCCGGACCCGCGCGCCCGGACGAGCGGTCGATGCCGTGGGATCGAGCGCTCCGGATGGGATCGCCTCTGAGATGGCGTCGGCCACAGCTCCTCCTGTGAACGGGACGTCCCTAGGTTCCACCACCCGCCGGGCGCGGGCAAGCCGCCGACGTCAGCTCGGCCAGCCCGTGTACGCGCCGCCGCCCCGCTTCCGCAGCTCGTTCTGGATTACCGAGCGCTGGATCTCCGAGGTGCCCTCCCAGATCCGGTCCACGCGGATCTCCCGGTACAGGCGCTCCACCGGCTGCTCCCGCATGTACCCGCGCCCGCCGTGGATCTGGACGGCGCGGTCCACCACCCGCCCCGCGGTCTCCGAGCACACGAGCTTGACGGCCGAGGCCAGGGCGTGGAGCCGCTTGCGATCGATCCCGCCCCGGGCCGCCTCCCAGCCCACGCGATAGAGCATCGCCTTGGCCGCCATCAGCTCCGCCGCCATATCGGCCAGCATGAACCCGACCGCCTGGTGCTCCACGATCGGCCGTCCGAACTGGACCCGCCCCTGGGCGAACGCGAGCGACAGGTCCAGCGCTCGAGTACCCGCGCCCATCGTCCGGGCGCCGATCATCAGTCGTTCCTCCACGAACCAGTCCTTGGTGAGCTCGAAGCCCTGGCCTACCTCGCCCAGGACCTGCTCCGGGCCCACGTGGACCCCCTCGAAGGCGAAGATGGGGTGCTCGAACACGAAGGTGTGCATGTACCGGGGGGTCCGCACCAGCTTCACCCCCGGCAGCTCCTTGTCCACCAGGAAGATCGTGGCCTTCGCCGGATCGCCGTCGACGTGGGCGTGCACCAGGAAGAAGTCCGCCACGTCGCCGGAGGTGACGTGCCACTTCGTCCCATCGAGCCGCCAGCCGTCGCCATCGCGCACCGCGGTGGTCTCGACCATCGTGGGGTCCGACCCCGCCCCCGCCTCGGTGATCGCGTAGGCGTCCCGACGCTCGCCCCGGCACGCCGGGCGCAGGTACCGCTCCCGCTGGGCGTCGGTGGCCATCGCGAGCGGGATGGCGGGTCTCCAGGGGATGTCCCACAGGGCGCCGGTGGCCTTGCCCCATTCCTCCTCCACCAGGATCTGCGAGAACAGATCCAGCCCCTGCCCGCCGTCGTCGACGGCATGGTTGATCGCGGCCCATCCGCCCGCGCTCACGGCCCCCTTCGCCCTGGCCCAGCTCTCCGAGGACAGACCGCCGCGCTCCTCGCATTCGAGCTCCAGCGGGAACAGGACCTCCTCGGTGAAGGCCCGTGCCCGCTCCTTCAGCCCCCGGTCTTCCGGCTCCAGTTGCAGGTCCACGGCGAACGTCCTCCTCTGGCCGAACGGCGGTCCAGCGCAAAGTGTAGGGTCCCCGCGCATGGGACCGGAGGGAACGGAGGTCGGACGGTGAGCAGGACGGTGTTCCGGGGCGGTCGGATCTTCGACGGGACCGGCGCTCCCATCGAGCCGGCCGATCTGGTGGTGCAGGACGGGCGGATCGTGGACGTGGGTCCCGATCTGGATGGCGATGCGGCGGTGGACGTGACGGGGCGGGCGATCCTGCCCGGGCTGTTCGACTGCCACGCGCACCTGGCCATGCGCTACGAGGATCTCGACGAGCTCGCGGTGGCGCACCAGCCCTTCTCCTACCGCTTCTTCACGGTGGCCGAGAACCTGCGCCGGACCCTCGCTCTGGGGATCACGACGGTGCGGGATGCTTCGGGGGCCGATCTCGGCATGAAGATGGCGGTCGAGGATGGTCTGCTGGTCGGTCCGAGGATGCAGCTCTCGGTCACCATGCTGTCGATGACCGGAGGGCACAACGATCCCTGGCTGCCGAGCGGCGCCACCTCTCCCTGGCCCGTGTATCCGGGGATGCCCGACGGGGTCTGCGACGGCCTGGACGGGGTCAGCGCGAAGGTCCGGGAGGTGATCCGCGCCGGCGCCGACGTGATCAAGATCGCCTCGAGCGGTGGGTTCCTCTCCCCTCTGGACGATCCGAGCTTGCCGCACTTCTCCCAGGGCGAGATCGAGGCGATGGTGCGGACCGCCGCGGACATGGGCCGCTGGGTGATGGCCCACGCGCACGGCGCCGAGGGCATCAAGCGGGCGGTGCGGGCCGGGGTCCGGTCCGTGGAGCACGGGACGTTCCTGGACGACGAGGGCATCTCGCTGATGCTCCAGAGCGGCACCTGGCTGGTGCCCACGCTCACGGCCGGGGATACCACCGACGAGCTGGCGAACGACCCGAAGGTCCCCGAGCCGGTGCGCCAGAAACTCCGCGGGCTGGGGCGACCGGAGCTGGAGGCGTTCCAGCGGGCGGCGCAGGCCGGGGTCAAGGTGGCCATGGGTACCGACTGCCCGGTGGCGCCGCACGGCACGAACCTGCGCGAGCTCCAGCTCATGACCGAGAACGGCTACACCCCGACGCAGGCACTGCTGGCGGCGACCTCCGGGGCCGCGGAGCTGATGGGCCTCCGGGACGAGCTCGGCACGATCGAGCCCGGCAAGCGCGCGGACCTCGTGGTGGTGGAGGGCGACCCGTTCGACTTCGCCACGCTGCCCGGGCACATCCGTCAGGTCTGGAAGGACGGCGTGCGGGTGGCGGGTGAGGGATGAGCGAGATCACCGCCCACCCGCCGGCGTGACGCGGTCGGTCCCTGTCCTTCCGTGGTGAGGGCACTCAGCGACAGGTGAGGACCATGCGGGCGGCCAGTGTCCGCCGGCCTCCCTTCGTCTCCCGGTAGCCGACCCCCCAGGCCACCCCGTCGGGGAGCGCGGAGACGCCCCCCAGGCTCTCCGAGCCGGGGACACCGGATCCCTCCACCGAGGACCATCGCGTGCCGTCGAAGCGCCGGACGATGGCTCGGGTCTTCTTGCCTGCCACGCGATCGCCCACCGCCCACAGGCCGGCGGTGGACGGCTCGCTCACCGCGTTCAGCTCGGCCGTGGACCCGATCGTGCCACCCGGCTTCCAGCGGGAGCCGTTCCAGCGCAGGATGGACGATCCCACGGCCCACACCTGATCGGGAGCGGCGACCGTCACGTCCAGCAACCGCCCTCGGGGCTTCAGGTCCACCCAACGCCATCGCTTGCCGTCGCCGTGCATGATCGCGGACCGCTTCTGGTGGTAGCCGACCGCCCACAGGTCGTCGGCAGCCGTCCCGTCGACCGCCACGAGCGAGCTGCGGCCACCGCTGGCCTCGATCTGGGCCTCGGTCCAGTTGGAGCCGTTCCAGTGCAGCACCAGCGCGCGATCCGAGCCGACCGTCGGGTCGCCCCGGTGGCCCACGGCCCAGGCATCGGTCGGGGAGAGGGCGATCACGCCCGAGAGCTCGGCGCCGCCGAGCAGGTTCGGCGCCAGTGCCGTCTCCCACGTGGACCCGTCCCAGTGCAGGATCAGGGGCTGGTACCCCGCACCGTCGGAGGCGGAGCCCACGGCCCAGGCGTCCTTCCGCCCGGTCCCGTCCACGGCCACCAGCGCGTTGCCCATCGTGCCGCCGTTCGGGGTGTCCACCCGCCGCCACCTGTTGCCGTCCCAGTGCTCCACCAACGTGTTGGACGGCTCCTGCGGGTCACCCGTGGAGCCCACCGCCCACACGTCGCTCGGGCTCAGAGCGGTGACCGCCACGAGCTGGCTGCCGGACCGATCCGGGTCCACCGTGTCCACCGGCTCCCAGGTGGAGGTGCAGGTGGGCGAGGCGCTGGGGGGCCCTGTTGAGCTGGCCCGCCGGCCGGCGGCCTCGTCCCCCCGGATCACCAGGGCGTTGATGCCGAAGCCGATCAGTGCTGTGACGGCGAAGGCCACGATGCCGTTGCGGACCGCCCGTCGCTGGACCGGGTCCATGGTCACCAACGCTACTTCGAACCCGGCCCCGGCGCCCGGTCTCCGGGCCCGCCCATGAGCCGCGAGGCGCGTCCGGGGTTGGCGGGGCCGGACGCCTCCGCTACGCTCCGCCCGGATGGCCGCCGTGCGAGACGCCGTGATCGTGGGGGCCGGTCACAACGGCCTGGCGTGTGCGGCTTACCTGGCTCGGACGGGGATGGACGTGCTGGTGCTCGAGCGCCGGGACGTCTTGGGCGGAGCGGCGGCCACCGAAGAGCCCTGGCCCGGCTACCGGATCTGGAGCGCCTCCTACGTGGTCTCGCTGATGCCGCAACGGATCGTTGACGAGCTGGGGCTCAAGCGGTTCGGGTACGAGGTCTCGATCATCACCCCCGATTACTTCGTCCCGTTCCCCGACGGAACCTCCCTCACCCTGTGGGGCGACACCCAGCGCGACGCCGAGAACATCGCGCGGTTCTCGAAGCACGATGCGGAGGCCTACGTGCGGTTCGATCGGTACTTCGATCGGGTGGCCCGTCTGCTCAAGGACCTCCTGTTCGTGGTCCCCCCGAACCCCCGGCTCGGCGAGCTCCCCCGGTGGATCCGCACCGCGGCCAGGCTCCGGGGGTGGACCGGCCGCGACATCCACGAGACCATCCGGCTGTTCACGATGAGCGCCGCCGACTTCCTCGACGAGTGGTTCGAGGAGGAGCGGGTGAAGGGCGCGATGGCCACCCAGGCCATCATCGGCGCCTGGTGCGGACCGATGACCCCGGGGTCCGCCTACGTGCTGATGCACCACTGGATCGGCGAGATCGATGGTCATGTCGGCGCGTGGGGCTGGGTCAAGGGGGGCATGGGCGGGGTCTCGACCGCGCTGGCTGGAGTCGCGCAGGCCGCCGGGGCCGAGATCCGCACCCAGGCCGAGGTCCGACGGGTGGCCACGAGCCACGGCGGGCGGGCCGTGGGCGTGGAGCTCGCGGACGGCTCCTCGATCCGGGCGCGCCGGGTGGTTTCGGACGCCCATCCCATCACCACGTACCTCGACCTGGACGGCGAGGAGCGGCTGCCTGACGACGTGGTCGCCGACGTACGCCGGTTCCGGACCCGTTCGGGTTCGGTCAAGGTGAACGTGGCGTTGTCCGAGCTCCCCGCGTTCCCCGGTTGGGACCAGGAGGGCGACGTCCATCGCGGCCTGGCCGCGGTCTCGCCCTCGATCGAGTACCTGGAGCGGGCCTGGGACGACGCGAAGTACGGCCGGATGTCCCAGCACCCGTACGTGGAGGTCGTCTTCCCCACCGCGCACGAACCGAACGGCCTGGCCCCCGAGGGCAAGCACATCATGCTCGCCTTCACCCAGTACGGACCCTACGAGTTCCGCGATGGCTCGTGGGACGAGGGCGCGCGTGAGGAGTGGGGTCGTCGGGTCATCGGCACGCTGGGCGAGTTCGCCCCCACGCTGCCCGACGCCGTGGAGCAGATCGAGGTGCTGACCCCTCGGGACATCGAGACCCGGTTCGGCCTGCTCGGCGGGAACATCATGCAGGGCGAGCTCACGCCCGACCAGTTGTTCAGCTTCCGTTC
>DASQQQ010000266.1:0-3978 GCA_035643355.1 Actinomycetota bacterium
TCGGTCCTGGCCACCGGACAGGTGATCCGCGGGAGCGCGCCGGTCCGGGAGCTGGTCCAGCGCTGCCGGGCGGTCCCGCTCCCCCCCGAGCCCGAGCCCAGCGCCCTCCGGCCCCCGATGAGCTTCCCCGGCGGCGCCGGCAACGTCGGGCGGGGGGAGGGGCTGAGGCGGGGCGTGGGGTTCGCGCTCGGCTACAAAAACATCGCGTACAGCGAGGGGTTCGACGACTTCCACCAGGCCCGGGTGACGTTGTCCCGGGGGCCGAGCGGTCCGCTCGCCGAGGTCCACACGGCCGGCGTGGAGTGCGGCCAGGGGTTCTCGACGGTCGTCACGCAGGTGGCGCGCACGGAGCTCGGGATCGACACGATCGTCCTCCATGCGGCCGACACCGAGGTGGACTCCGCGGGATCGACGTCCGCGTCCCGCCAGACCTTCATGGGCGGCGGGGCGGTCCGGCTCGCGTCCCGGGCGGTGCGCGAGGAGCTGTTCGATCGGGCTCGGGAAGGGCTCGGCGTCGGGGGGGAGCTCTCGGTGGCGGAGGGCCGGATCCTGACCGACGGCGTGGCCGTGGCCGACGTGGTCGACCTCCTCGACCAGCCGGTGGCGGCGACGCGCACCTTCCATCACCGTCCCACCGAGCCCCTGGACGCGAAGGGTCAGGGGGACGTCCACGTGCTGTTCGCGTTCGGCGCCCTGCGCGCGGTCGTCGAGGTGGACGAGGAGCTGGGGCTGGTCCGGGTGGTGCAGCTGGCATCGGCCCTGGACGTGGGGCGGGCCGTGAACCCCCAAGGCGTCGAGGGCCAGAGCGAGGGCGGAGCGGCGCAGGGCCTCGGGCTGGCCCTGATGGAGGAGCTCCAGACCCGCGAGGGGGTCATCGCCAACGCCTCGTTCACCGACTACCTGATCCCCACCACGCTGGACATGCCGTCGGTGGTCACCGCGATCGTGGAGGACCCCGAGCCCGAGGTCCCGTACGGCGCCAAGGGCGTCGGCGAGATCTCGACGATCGTGTCGACCGCCGCGATCGTGGCGGCGATCCGGAACGCGACCGGCCGGGTGTTGAACCGGGCACCGGTCCGGCCCGACCAGATCGCGGGCCTGGAGGGACCGGTGCCGGCGCGGCCCTGGCCGCCGGTCCCGGAGGTCCCGAGCCAGGAGCCGGTGCCGGCGACCTTCGGCGTGCCGCTGGGTCAGAGCGGCCTGTCCGAGCGTGACGCGACCCGGCGATGAGGGGGCGAGGGGGGGGACCGACGATGGTGGAACGCGCATCGCTGAGCGGCCGGGACTTCATCGAGACCCTGGACTGGACCACGGGGGAGATCGATGAGGTCGAGTGGCTGGCCACGGAGCTCAAGCGCAAGTTCCGAAGCGGCGAGCCGCACCGGCTGCTGCCGGACAAGACGCTGTTCATGCTGTTCCTGGACAAGTCCACCCGGACCCGCAACGCCTTCGAGGCAGGCATGACCCAGCTCGGCGGCCACGCGCACTTCCTCGATGCCGAGAAGACGCAGGTGGCGCACGGCGAGAGCCCCAAGGACATGGGGATCATCCTGTCCCGGTACGGTCACGGGCTGGCGATCCGGCACGACCTCGTCCCCTACGAGGGGAACGCGTACATGCGCGAGGTGGCGAAGTGGGCCGAGATCCCGGTGATCAACCTGCAGTGCGACGTCGATCACCCCACCCAGACCCTGGCCGATCTGATGACGCTCCGGGAGCACCGCGGCCAGGACCTCCGAGGGCTGCGGGTGGCCGTGTCGTGGGCCTACGCCCCCTCCTACGCCAAGCCCCTATCGGTGCCGCAGGGGCTGCTCACCTTGCTGCCCCGGTTCGGGATGGACGTGGCCCTGGCGCACCCCCCCGGGTTCGACCTGATGCCCGAGGTCGTGAACCGGGCCGAGCAGGGCGCGGTCCAGGGCGGGGGATCGATCACCCACACCGACGACATGGACGTCGCGTTCGAGGGCGCCGACGTGGTCTACCCCAAGTCGTGGGGGCGCCTGGACCTGTTCACCGACGAGCAGGCGGCGCTGGCCGACGCGGCGAGGCACCGGGACTGGATCTGCGACGCCCGGAGGATGTCCCTGGCCAAGGACGACGCGCTGTACATGCATTGCCTGCCGGCGGACCGGGGCACCGAGGTCACCGATGAGGTGATCGACGGACCGCACTCCGTGGTCTACGACCAGGCCGAGAACCGGATGCACACCGGCAAGGCCCTGATGGCCCTCACGATGGCCTGATCGGACCGGGCTCGTCCCGGCCGGTGACCGGCTGGCCCGTCGCCAGCCGGCGGGCCAGTTCCACGAAGGGGCGGATCGCCTCGGGGTTGCTCATCGCGCCGGGGCTCGCGACCTCCTCCGGCCGCGCCCCCGAGAGGATCCGCTTCACCGGCACCTCCATCCGCTTGCCGTTCAGGGTCTTCGGGACCTCGGCGATCCGGAGGATCTCGTCGGGCACGTGACGCGGGGAGAGCTGCTCGCGGAGCTCGTGCACGATTCGGGCCCGGAGATCGTCATCCACCTCGACGTCCCCGGCGGTGGCGACGAACAGGAACAGCTCCCCGTCCCGGCCCAGCGCGCCCGTGTCGATCACCAGGCTCTCGCGGACCTCGGGGAAGGCGTCGACCACCCGGTAGAACTCGGCCGTTCCGATCCGCACCCCGCCTCGGTTGAGCGTGGCGTCGGATCGACCGTGGATGATGCAGCCGCCGTGCTCGGTCACCGTGAGCCAGTCGCCGTGACGCCACGCGCCCGGGAACGCCGCGAAGTAGCTGCGCCGGTACCGCTCCCCGCCGGGATCGTGCCACAGGCCGGTGGGCATGGAGGGCAGCGGTTCGGTCAGGGCCAGCTCGCCGACCCGACCGATCATCGGCGTGCCGTCGGGACCGAGGGCCTCGACCTTCGCCCCCAGGCACCGGCACTGGATCTCCCCCGCCCGCACCGGCCACAGGGGGCACGAGCCGACGAAGGCGGTGCAGACGTCGGTGCCGCCGCTGATCGACCCGAGCAGCACGTCACCGTCCACGGCCTCGTAGACCCACCGGAAGCCCTCCGGTGACAGGGGGGCGCCGGTGGAGCCGATGGAGCGCAGGGCGGAGAGGTCGGCCAGCTCGCGGGGCCGGAGCCCCGCCTTCAGGCACGCCTGCAGGTACGGGGCGCTGGTCCCGAAGTAGGTCATGCCGGTCCGGTCCGCGAACCGCCACAGGGCCCCCAGGTCCGGATGGCCGGCGCTCCCGTCGTACAGCAGCACCCGCGTCCCGAGCAGCAGCCCGGAGATCAGGAAGTTCCACATCATCCAGCCGGTGGTGGTGAACCAGAAGAACCGGTCCTCGGGCCCGAGGTCGCAGTGGAGGCCGAGCGACTTCAGGTGCTCCAGCAGGATCCCGCCGTGGCCCTGGACGATGGCCTTGGGCAGCCCGGTGGTTCCCGAGGAGTACAGGATCCACAGGGGGTGGTCGAACGGCACCGGCACCGGGTCGGGCATCGCCGGCTCGCTCAGCAGCTCGTCCCACGTCAGGGCGCCATCGAGCTCCGGCTCCGTGAGCTCCCGTCGCAGGACCGGGACCATCACCGTGGCCCGCAGCGAAGGCAGCTCGGCCCGGATCCGTGCCACCACCGGGAGCCGGTCGAAGTCTCGACCCCCGTAGCGGTAGCCGTCCACCGCCACCAGGACCGTCGGCTCGATCTGCCGGAAGCGATCGGTGACGGCCCGGACTCCGAAGTCGGGTGAGCAGGAGGACCACACGGCGCCCAGGCTCGCGGCGGCCAGGAAGGCGATCAGGGCCTCGGGCACGTTCGACACGACGGCCGCCACCCGGTCGCCACGCCCCACCCCCAGCCGGCGGAGCCCGGCCGACGCGGCTCCAACGGCGCGCGCCAGCTCGGCCGCCGTGAGCGATCTCGAGTCGCCCGATTCGTTCCCGAACACCACGGCGACGCGATCGTCACGACGGGCCAGCGCGTGGTCGGCGTAGTT
>DASQQQ010000267.1:0-2477 GCA_035643355.1 Actinomycetota bacterium
GGAGCCGGCGGGATATCGCGTGGCGATGGTGGACGTGCGTTCGGCGTCCGAGTATGGCGAACGGCGCAAGAGCGGAGCCACCCTCGACCCCCCCGAGGTTCCGGTCGCCTTCGCAGGCAAGCTTCTCGGATCCCGGCTCCACGCGCTCCCCCCAGAACAGCGGTCCCGGCTCGATATGGCCCGGGGGCGGCGCGATGGACGACCCCGGATGGGTACAAGCCCTCACTGCTCTTTCGGCACGGAGGTCACCTACCTGAAGCCCCCGAGGGGACCGGCTACCGGTAGGGCGGGGGGTCCCGCAGGACCTCGTCCAGCGAGGGGTTCGCCCGGTCGCGCTCGGACAGGACCGGGGACGTCGAGGGCCAGTTCACGCCGTGGGCAGGGTCGTCCCACGCCAGGCCCCACTCATCGTCCCCCGAGAAGTAGGCGTCGACCAGGTACAGGAGGTGGACCTCGGTCTCCGCGTGGAAGCCGTGGGCCACGCCCGGTGGGATCCACAGGCCGATCCGTTCTCTGGCGGCATCGATCCGCCGCTGGACGGTGGCGAGGCGGGTCGGCGAGCCCTCCCGCAGGTCGACGAGGGCGACGAACGCCGTGCCGGAGACCACGGACCAGTAGTCGGCCTGCTCGCGGTGCCAGTGCAGGCCGCGCAGGACCCCCGGGCGCGAGATCGACAGGTTGGCCTGGACCGCCTCGCGCGCCTGGGTGGGGAGCCAGGCCCGGCGGTAGGTCTCCACGAGGCTGCCCCGATCGTCCGCGTGGGGGGCCAGGCGGAGGAGGCGGACCCCCGCGATGGCGGTCTGCTCGGGCTCAGGGGCTCCCATCAGTGCCCGGATACTAGACCCCTCCGTGTTAGCGTCCGCGATGGGATGGCCGAACGCAGTCGGGACTGGATCGACCAGGCTCACCGGGACCTGGAGCACGCCCGGGTGAGCATGGAGAGCGGGCACTTCGAGTGGGCGTGTTTCGCCGCCCAGCAGGCGGCCGAGAAGGCCGCGAGGGCCGTGTACGAGCGACTGGCCGGCGTCGCCTGGGGGCACTCGGTGACCGAGCTCCTGAAGGGGCTGAGGGAGCGAACGGAGGTCCCCGGTGAGTTGCTCGACCTCGCCCGGGCCCTCGATCGCTTCTACGTGCCGGCCCGATACCCGAACGGGCTGGCGGCGGGGAGCCCGAAGGACTTCTACACGGAGGAGGATGCCGAGGGTGCGGTCCGTGATTCGGGAGCGCTCGTTCGCTTCTGTGAGGGTCTTCTGGCTGGATAGGGCCGAGGCCCTGCAACGCCTGCGCGCCGCCGCCTCACGGCTCGTGGAGCGACCGGATGTCCGGGCCGTGTACCTGTTCGGTTCCCTCGCCCAGGACCGCGCCGTGCCGGGGAGCGATGCCGACGTGCTCGTCCTGCTCGAGCGCTCGGACCGGCGCTGGGTGGACCGGCCCCTCGAGTTCGGACCGTGGTTCGACGGGGTCGGGATGCCGGTCGAGCTCTTCTGCTACACGCCGGAGGAGGCGGATCGGGCACCGCTCGCACGGACCGCTCGGGAGACGGGCATCGCCCTCGCGGTCGCCTGACCGCGCCATCCACCGGCCCGGACGACCCGGGTCGGATGGCCGAGAGCAGGCGACGGGGATGGGTGCTAGAGTTGGCTGGACCCGTTGACTGCGAGTGCATAGACCGACCGAGCCATAGGCCGACCAAGCCCATGAACAGCAACCCTTCCCCGTCCGCCACGTTCTTCTAAAGGGATTCCCTTGGCCATCAGCGACGCCGAACTGCGGATCGAGCAGCGCGACCACGTCGCGCTCGACGATCGCATGCTCGTCCTGGACTTCCAGGCCGGGGACCCGGAGGCCTTCGTCGAGATCCACCGTCGCTATGGCGGCCTCGCCCGGCACGTGTGCCGGCGGTTCCTCCCCAACCCGCAGGACGCCGACGAGGCCTTCCAGGAGACGATGATCAGGGTCTTCCAGGGCCTGTACCGGTTCAACGGCCGGTACGCGCTCCAGCCGTGGATCGCGCGCATCGCCACCAACGTCTCGCTCGACCAGCTCCGCACGGCCGCCCGCCGGCCGGCGGTGGAGAACGGGACGATCGAGGACGGCGAGTGGCCCGACGTGGCCGACGGCCCGGAGGTGGCCTACGAGCGGCTCGTGCAGCGCGACCTGGTCCTCTCGGTCCTCGAGGGGATGCCCGAGAACCACCGGGCGGCACTCGTGCTGCGCGAGCTGGACGGCCGCTCCCACCAGGAGATCGCCAAGGCGCTGGACATCACGCCCGCGCAGGCCAAGGCCCTGATCCACCGGGCCAAGGGGAGCTTCCGCCGCGGCTGGTTGCGGGCGATGAGCGAGCGAGGCGGGTTCGCGGGCGTAGCCATCCTGCCGCTGCTGTGGCTGCTCAAGGCGGGTGACCTCGCCCGACGGTTCGTCGACCGCGCCGGGCACGCCACCCAGGTGGCGCAGGTCGCCACCCCGGAGGTGGTCAC
>DASQQQ010000268.1:0-17336 GCA_035643355.1 Actinomycetota bacterium
CGAGGTACGCGCAGTCGGCCGCGAAGTAGGTGGGCGCGCCGTTGCTGCGGATCAGCACGCGGTCCTTGTCGTCCCCGAACGTCGTGGACCGGAAGAACACGGCCCCCTCGTGCTCGTAGGCGTGACCGACCTCGCGGAGCCGGCGGACCGTCTCGTCGATCTCCCCGGACCCGTGCAGGGTGCGCTCGGAGAAGTAGACGTCGAACCGGACGCCGAACCGCTCCAGCGTGCGGGTGATCATGGCCAGCACGCGTTCGGCGCCCTCGTGCAGCAGACGCCCGTGCCGCTCGTCCTCGGACAGGTCCGCCAGCGAGTCGCCGAACGCCGCGGCGATATCGCGGGCCACGTCGATCAGGTACTCGCCCCGGTAGCCCTCCTCGGGCAGCTCCACCGGGCGCCCGAGCAGCTGCAGGTACCGCGCCTCCACCGACGCGCCGAACAGGCCCATCTGCCGGCCCGCATCGTTGAAGTAGTACTCGCGCTCGACGCGCCACCCCGCGGCCTCCATCACGCGGGCCAGGCCGTCGCCGATCACCGCGTTCCGCGCGTGGCCGATGTGCAGGGGCCCGGTGGGGTTGGCGGAGACGAACTCCACGTTCACGGAGTGGCCGTGCGGCTCGGCCCACCCGTACCTGGGCCCCTGGGCCACCACCCGGCGCAGCACCTCGTACAGCCAGTCGTCGCGGACGAACAGGTTGATGAAGCCGGGGCCGGCCACCTCGGCCCGCTCGAGCAGGTCGTCGGGCGGGAGGTGAGCGACGATGGCCGTCGCCACGTCCCTGGGCGAGCGTCGGGCACGGCCGGCCAACGCCAGGGCGATGTTCGTGGAGAAGTCTCCGAAGTCCTTCTGCTTCGGCTTGGAGAGCTCGATGGATGGCGGGGCCGCGTCCGCCCCCACCTCCGGGAGGGCGGAGCGGAGCGCTCCGGAGATGAGCTCGGAGAGCCGGTCCTCGATCATCGGCGCCCGGGGCCTCTCCGCTTCGAGCCGACTCGGTCAGCGCGCGCCGGACGATGCCGACGAGGTGAGTGGGGTCCAACGGCTCGGCCCGGATGGTGCTGGCGGACCCGCTCCAGGGCTTGCTCCCCGCGGGACGCGACGTCGACCTCGACCCCATCCGGCCGGAAGCCGATCCGGAGCAGCCGGACGATGACCGGATCGCCGTCGACGATCAGGATCCTGCGGGCCCGCTCGCCCCCCGAAGGAGCCATGTCCCCCACGAGCCCGAGCATACCCACGCGCTCCCGTCGCCGAGGGTCTGTGCGCATCGATGGAGGGCCGGGGACGCGTTGCTAGACTCGTGCCGAGCGCCCTCGTAGCTCAGTGGATAGAGCGCCGGCCTCCGGAGCCGGGTGCGCAGGTTCGAGTCCTGCCGAGGGCACCGGGTGAGCCTGCCGCCGGACGACGAGCCGCTCCTCGAGCGTGACCTGGATCCCGATCCGATCGCGCAGTTCCGGGCCTGGCTCGACCAGGCGAAGGCGGCCGGCATCCGCTACCCGGAGGCGATGGCGCTGGCCACCTCGGACCCCGACGGCCGGCCCTCGGTCCGCCACGTGTTGATGCGCGGGCTCGACGAGCGGGGCTTGGTCTTCTTCACGAACTACGGCAGCCGCAAGGCCCGGCAGATCGAGCAGAACGCCTCGGGTGCGGCGGTGTTCCTGTGGCGCGAGCTCGACCGACAGGTGAGCCTGACCGGCCCGATCGAGCGGACCTCGGCGCAGGAGTCCGAGGCCTACTTCCGGACCCGGCCCCGCGAGGCCAGGCTCGGCGCCTGGGCATCGCGCCAGAGCGAGGTCGTGGGCTCCCGCGAGGTCCTGGAGCAACGGTACGCCCGGATGGAGCGTCGGTTCGCGGGCCGCGAGGTGCCCCTGCCCCAACACTGGGGCGGGTACCGCCTGCAGCCGGCCACCGTCGAGTTCTGGAAGGGACGGCGGCACCGCCTGCACGACCGGTTCCGATACAGGCGCAGCGGCACGGGCTGGCTGATCGAGCGCCTCTATCCCTGAAGCCCTGGGCTCGTCGATGCCGGATCAGGCGGCCCGGACGCCGGGTTCCAGCCGGATCTCCACCTCGGGCGCCTGCCTCAACGTGTTGTGGACCGTGCAGTGCTCCACCACGGCCAGCAGCCCCGCGTGGCGGTCGACGGGCACGCCGGGGGGCAGGACCAGCCGGAGCCTGATGGTCCCCACCCGGGCCGGGCGATCCTGCGCGAAGCCGAACGAGCCGACGACCTGCAGGCCTTCGCTCGGCAACGAGTGCCTGCGCAGGTACCGCTCCGCGTAGAAGGCGATGCAGGCCGCCAGGCTCCCCACGAACAGCTCCGTGGGGCTGGGCCCCGCGTCCTCCCCACCGTCCTCGATGGGCTGGTCGCTGATCAGCTCGTGCCCCCGGATGCCCACCCGGAGCCGGTCGTTGCCCTCGTATCGGATCGTGATCTGGCTCATCGTCACCTCTCCCCTGGTCCCTTCCCCAGGCTCGGGGATGCGTCGCACATCCGAGGGGGCCGAAGGGCCCTGCCGGAGGGGCACGGATGGTCCGGTGCGATAGGGTTCGCAGCCGACGGATGACGGCCTGAGGAGGGGATCGATCAGATGACGAGCGAGCTCCGCGACGCGATCGCCCGGCACATGCCCCAGACGCGCGCCGATCTGGAGCGCTTGGTGCGCATCCCCTCCATCGCGTTCCCCGGGTACGAGGAAGCCCCGGTCCGCCGCTCGGCCGAGGTCACGGCCGAGATCCTGGAGGCAGCCGGAACGTCCCACGTCCGGCTGCTCGAGATGCCGGACGGGATCGGCCACCCCGCGGTCTTCGGCCAGATCCCCGCGCCCGATGGGGTTCCCTCGGTGCTGCTGTACGCCCACCACGACGTCCAGCCTGAGGGACCGGTGGACGAGTGGGACAGCCCGCCGTTCCAGCCCGCGGAGCGGGACGGCCGCCTGTACGGGCGGGGGACCGCGGATGACAAGTGCGGGATCGTGATGCACGCCGCCGCGGTGGCCGCCCACGGAGGACGGCCGCCGGTGGGCGTGAAGATCCTGGTGGAGGGCGAGGAGGAAGCCGGCACCGAGCACCTCCCCTTCCTGATCGAGGAGCAGCGAGAGCTCATCGCGGCCGACGTGGCGGTCGTGGCCGACTCGGGCAACTGGCGCCACGGGGTGCCCACCCTGACCACGACCTTGCGCGGTGTCGTGGATTGCCTGGTGGAGGTGCGGGCCCTGGAGCAGGCGATGCACAGCGGCTCCTACGGCGGCCCCATCCCCGATGCCCTCACCTCCCTCTGCCGGCTCCTGGCCACCCTGCACGACGAGCGGGGGAACGTGGCCGTGGCTGGACTGGCCTCGGGTCCCTGGGAGGGGATGGAGTATCCGGAACACGACTTCCGGGCGGAGGCGGGCGTCCGCCCCGGCGTGGCGTGGATCGGCGAGGGCTCGGTGGCCGAGCGTCTGTGGACGAAACCCGCCGTCTCGGTGCTGGGCATCGACGCCCCCGGGGTGCGCGAAGCCTCGAACCAGCTCGTGCCGGTGGCTCGGGCCAAGGTGAGCCTGCGCCTGGCTCCCACCGACGAACCGGCCCGGGCGCTCGATGCGCTGGCGGCCCACCTGGAGTCGAACGCGCCGTGGGGGGTCCAGGTGCGGGTGGAGCGCGGTGGCGAGGGCTGGGGCTTCGCCGTCGATGCGGACGGACCCGCGTACGCCGCAGCCCGTGAGGCGCTCGGGGAGGCCTGGGGGCGACCCACGGTCGACATGGGCTCCGGTGGGTCGATCCCGCTGGTGCCGATGCTGGCCCGGACCCTCCCGGGCATCGCGGTGCTGATGCTTGGAGCCTCCGACGAGCGCTCGAACCTGCACTCGCTCAACGAGAGCGTGGCCCTGGACGAGCTGGAGAAGGCGGCGTTGGCCGAGGCCCTGCTGTTCGATCGCCTGGCCCGCGGATGAGGCCCTGCGCGTCCCCCACCGCTGCTACCGTGTGAGCATGGACACGACCCCGCCTCCCGAGGAGGCCCGTCTGCGACCGGAGGTGCCTCCCGGCGGTCCTCCCGCCCAGCCCCGTGAGGAGCGAGCCGACGAGGCCCAGCAGGAATCCATCACCCAGCCGGCCAAACTGCTCCGCATCGCCAGCATGGTCCGCGAGCTGCTGGAGGAGACCCGTCAGGCCTCGCTGGACGAGCCCGGACGGATCCGCCTGCGCGACATCTACGACCGTTCGGTGGGCGAGCTGAAGGACGTGCTGTCCCCGGACCTGCAGGAGGAGCTGGCGATGCTCGCTCCGCCGATGGACCGGGTCCCCACGGAGGCCGAGATCCGCGTGGCACAGGCCCAGCTGGTGGGGTGGCTCGAGGGGCTGTTCCACGGGATCCAGGCGGCCCTGTTCGCTCAGCAGGCCGCCGCCCGGGCCCAGTTCGAAGAGATCCGCCGCCGCGGGCTCCCCTCGGGCCAGGCCGAGCAGGCCCCGCCCCCCGCCGGCCCCGGACAGTATCTGTGACGGGCTAGCCCGGACCGGCGGTCTCGGCGGGGGCCACGGACGGCGCCGAGCGCTCGCCGCCCCCCGCGCCGCCGAACACCTGCGCTCCTCCAGCCAACCGCTGCGCGAAGTACACGGGGATGACCGACACGATCATCAGCACCAGCGCCACCACGTTCACCACCGGCTGCTGACGCGGCGTCCGGATGTTGTTGAAGATCCAGATCGGGAGGGTCAGCTTGGGGCCGGCCGTGAAGTTCGTCACCACGATCTCGTCGAACGACAACGCGAACGCGAGCAGAGCGCCGGCCACAAGCGCCGTCCGGATCGCCGGGAACGTGACGTAGCGGAAGGTCTGCCATCCGTCGCCGCCCAGGTCCATCGACGCCTCCACCAGTGAGGTGGGGGTGCGCCGGAGGCGAGCGACGACGTTGTTGAACACCACCACCACGCAGAACGTCGCGTGCCCGATGATGATGGTCCAGATCGAGAAGGTCAGGCCGAAGATGCTGTGCCCGAAGTTGATCGCCGAGGACAAGGCGATCGCCGTCACGATCCCCGGCAGGGCGATCGGCAGCACGAGGGCGAACGAGATCGTGTCCCGACCGAAGAACCGGAACCGGTGGACAGCGAAGGCGGCCAGGGAGCCCAGGAGCATCGCCGTCGTGGTGGCGCCCACCGCCGCCTGCAGGGAACCGGCCAGCGCGCTGGGGAGGGCCGGATCCCGCCAGGCGGCGCGGAACCACTCCAGGGACCACAGATCGGGCGGCCACGCCCTGGTGATGCCCTTGTTGAAGGCGTAGAGGCCGAGGATCGCCAGGGGCCCGTACAGGAACACGAGGGTGATCCCCGACCCCACCTTGATCACGATCCGCGCCAGACGCGATTCCACCAACCCTCCTACAAGGCCTCGAACGCACCGAACCGGCGTGCGATCGTGAGGTACGCCGCCATGATCACCATGGGGACCACCGCGAAGGCCGCCGCCAGCGGGAGGTTGTTCGCCGTGCCCACGTAGATGTAGATGGCGTTGCCGATGAAGTAGCCCTTGCCCACCATGTTGGGGGTGATGTAGTCACCGAGGGTCAACGAGAAGGTGAAGATGGAAGCGGCGACGAGCCCGGGGAGCAGGATGGGCACGATCACCCGCCGGAAGGTCATCCATCCCCGCGCGCCCAAGTCGCTCGAGGCCTCCAGCAGCGAGTCCGGCACCCGCTCGAACGCCGCGTACAGGGGCAGGATCGCGAAGGGCAGCCACAGATAGCAGAACGTCAGCCACACGGCCCAGTTGCTGAAGGCCAGGCTCTTGTGGATGCCGAAGACACCGAGCAGCGCTTCGAGCGGCCCTCCGCCGGCGGTCAGGATCTTCCAGGAGAACATCCGCACCAGGTAGTTGGACCAGAGCGGCATGACCACCGCAAGCATCAGCATGGCTCGCGTCCGCGGCGTGGCCAGGCGCGCCATGTAGTAGGAGATGGGGAACGCCAGCGCGAGGTCCGTCACGGTGACCGCGGTAGCCATCCCCACCGTCCTGATGACGATCGTTCGGTACGCACTGCCGCGCAGCAGCTCCTGATAGTTCTGCAGCCCCCACACGCGGTCGATCTGCGAGGTGAGGACGTTGGTCCTCCAGAACGACGTGACCAGCAGCAGCGAGAGGGACACGAGGTAGACGACCAGCAGCCACCCCAGGGGCGGCGACAGCATGAGAGCCAGCTTGGCCCGGGGATGACGGAAGAGTGCCGCAGAGGTCCGGCGGAAGGCGGACCGGTGCTCTTCGGATCGCTGGGGCGCTGTGGCAGCCATGGTGGACCCGTGGAAGGGTGACGGGGCCCACGGAGCGGGCCCGTCACCGATACCTCTTTCCTATCCGGCCCCTCGGATCTCGGTCCAGGCGCTCGTCCACTGCGAGTAGTCGACGCAGGCCTGGCCGCGGTCATCCCCGCAGTCGGGCAGCGGGGTCTTCCACAGGAAGATGCCCGAGAGGTAGTCGTCGTCCCCACAGTGGTAGAGGGCGGCGTCCTTCCCCAGGTCGGTCTCGAGCTGCGGGCACGCGTCCGTCACGGACGGCGTGGCGCCGAAGTACTCGGCCGTGACCGTCTGCACCTCGGGACGGAGCGAGTACTCCATCCACTTCAACATGCAGGTCTCGTGGGCCGCCTTGGAGGACATCATCCAGGTGTCCGCCCAGCCGGTGACCCCTTCCTCCGGCGAGAACAGCCCGTCCACCGGGACCTTGCCGTCGGCCTGGACCAGGTTGAGATTGACGGGCCAGGCGGTGCCCACCGCCATGTCCTGGGATTCGAACCCGTCGATCTCGTCCGTGTACAGGGCCCAGTACTTGCTGATCATGCCGGCCTGCTGCTTGAGGAGGCCGACCGCCGCGTTGAACTGGTCTTGCGTCAGCTCGTACGGGTCGGTGATCCCCAGGTCCGGCTGGTGGGACTTCAGGTACATCGCTGCATCGGCGATGTAGATCGGGCTGTCGTAGGCGGTGATCTTCCCCGCGTACGGCGAATCGGCCTCGAAGACGATGTCCCAGCTGGTGGGCGCCGGCTTCACGATGTCCGTGTTGTACATCAGGATGTTCGGGCCCCAGGTGTACGGGACCCCGTAGTGGACACCGTCCACCGTGTTGTGGGCGGGCGCCTGGAGACCGGTCATCACGTTCCCGTAACCCGGGAACGAGTTCACGTCGATGGCCGCAACGTCTCCGCTCGCGATCAGCCGGTTGGTGGCATCCCCCGAGGCCGACACGCCGTCGTAGAGCGAGCCCCCCTGCTGTCGCATGAGGTTGACCATCTCATCCGAGGTGTTGCCGTACTTGAGGGTGACCTGGCAGCCGGTCTCCTCCTCGAAGGGCTTGACGATCTTGGGCTGGGTGTATCCGGGCCAGGCGATGAGGCTGAGCTGCCCCTCGCCCTGCGCGTTGGCGTCGTAGGCCTTGAGCTGGGGCTGCTCGCCGTCGCCTCCTCCTCCGCCGCCCTCTCCGGAGCTTCCGCCCCCGCATGCCACGCCCACCAGCCCCAGGGCGGCCACGAGGATCAACGCCCCCCTCAGCTTCCTCATCCGGTTCCTCCTCCCCCTACGGGCCGGGCGACGACGCGTCCGGCCCTCCCCCTCCGGCCCCCTCGACCGGACGATTGCTCTCACGGCTCCAGATCAGCTTCACGGCGCGCCCCCGTACCTGCAGCGCCTCCATCGACGACGTGGTGAGGTTCTGGCGGAAGACCACCAGCTCCCCGTCGCCGTCCAGCTCCACGAAGTACTTCGTGAGCGCCCCGATGTAGACGACGTCGCGCACCCGTCCGGCGACCGAGCACTCGTCCGCGCGGACCGGGTCGTCCGGTTCGCCCAGGTGGATCTTCTCCGGCCGAACGGTGAACGGCGAGGGCGAACCGGTGAGCGAGCGCGCGATATCGCCCTCCAGGACGTTGGACGTGCCGACGAAGCCGGCAACGAAGCCCGTGGCCGGGTTCTCGTAGACCTCGGCGGGACTGCCGACCTGCTCGATCCTGCCGCCGCTGAACACCGCGAGGCGGTCGCTCATCGTGAGCGCCTCCTCCTGATCGTGGGTCACGTAGATGAACGTGAGCCCCACCCGCTTCTGGATGTCCTTGAGCTCGATCTGCATCTCCTGGCGGAGCTTCAGATCCAGGGCCCCGAGCGGCTCGTCCAGGAGCAGCACCCGGGGCCGGTTGACCAAGGCGCGGGCCAGCGCCACCCGCTGCCGTTGGCCCCCCGAGAGCTGGGCCGGCCGCCGCTTCCCGAACCCCTCCAGGCGCACCATCCGCAGGGCCTCGGCCACGCGCTCCCGCTGCTCGACCTTGGGCACCCGCTTCACCTTCAGCCCGTAGCCGACGTTCTCCTCCACGTCCATGTGGGGGAAGAGCGCGTAGTCCTGGAAGACGGTGTTCACGTCCCGCTCGTAGGGCGCCATCCGCGTGACCTCGCGGCCGTCGAGGTAGACGCGACCGGCCGTGGGCGCCTCGAACCCGGCGATCATCCGTAGCGACGTGGTCTTGCCGGATCCGGAGGGGCCCAGCAGCGAGAAGAACTCCCCTTCGATCACATCCAGCGTGACCTGATCGACCGCCACCACCTCGGCGAACCGCTTGGTGACGCCCTCGAGCCGGACCGCCATGGATCCGTGGTCTGGCTTCCGGACGTCGCTCACCCGGCCCCGCTGGGCCCGTTGCGCCAACCCCTCCTCCTCCTCGCGAACATGCATCTTGAACGGGCGGTCCGACGGGGGCAAGACACCCGAGTGGCGAACCTCACGGCCGCCGGTGTGCCGACCCGACCAGCGAGCGCAGGCTCGTCTCACGCCGCTCGAGGGCGGAGGATAGCCCCGCGGTGATCGTCCCGACGACCCCGGGGCCCTCGTAGAGCATCCCCGTATAGACCTGCACGGTCGTGGCGCCGGCCTCCAGGCAGGCGATCGCGTCCTGGGGCCCGAAGATGCCGCCGCACGCGTTCACCGAGATCGCGCCGCCGGTGGCCCGGTGCACCTCGGCCACGATCCGGACGGTGTCGTCCAGGAGGTCGCGCCCCGAGAGCCCACCCCCGCCGACCGCCAGACGTGGCTCGCGGACCGGATAGGTGTTCGAGCACGTGAGCCCGTCCGTACCACGCTCCTGCGCGATCCGCGCCAGGGCCAGGACCACCTCGCGCTCGACGTCCGAGCGGAACGGCGGCAGCTTCACGAAGAGGGGTGTCGACCGGCGCCTCCCCAGCTCGGAGACCAGCGCGGCCAGGTGCGCCTCGTTGTCGCGGTCCCGTCCCCAGGAGACGTTCGGGCAACCGGCGTTCAGCTCGATGCCGTCGGCGTGGGGCTCGAGCAGGGCGTGCGTGGCCAGGACATCGGGCAGGTCCTGGTCGGCGATGCTGACGATCCTGGGGGCGGTCCGCGGGACCTCGCTCAAGGTGCGGGCGACGGCGTCGGCGCCGGGGTTCGGCAGGCCCATGGAGTTGGCCATGGACCGCCGCCCGCGATACCGGACGATCCTGGGCTTGCGGTTCCCGCGCCTTGGCAGGCGGGTGATCGTCCCGCCCACCACGTAGCCGAACCCCAGCCGCCCGAGCGCGTCGAGGTGACGACAGGTCTTGTCGAAGCCGGCGGCCAGGCCGATCGGATTGGGGAGGGCGATCCCGGCCAGGTCCCCCCTCAGCGCCGGATCATCCAGAACCCCGCCGATCCGCTCCCAGGGCAGCGGCAGGCCCAGGAGCCGGTTGGCGAGCCCGTGTGCCGCCTCGGGGGGGAGGGCGAAGAACACCGGCTTCACCACGCTGCGGTACGGGCGCATCGGACGCCTATGCTACCCGCCGTGCCCGACGACCTGGCCCAGCGGCTCCTCAGCGCTTCGGAGCTCCACGGGGACTTCGTCCTGTCCTCGGGGAAGCGCTCGAGCATCTACTTCGACAAGTTCCGCTTCCTGACCGATCCGGCGTTGCTACGCGAGGCGGCCCACGCCGTGACCGGCCTGCTGCCGCCGGTGGTGACGCATCTGGCCGCACCCGAGGGCGCCGCAACCCTGCTGGTGGCGGCGGTGGCCCTGGAGATCGGCCTACCGATCGCCGTGGTGCGCAAGGCCCCCAAGCAGTACGGGATGCGCACGCGGGTGGAGGGCCACCTGCCCGCCGGCGCCCAGACCGCGCTGATCGAGGACGTCTCCACCACGGGCCACCAGGTGCTGGATGCGGCCCGGGTGCTGGAGGGGGCCGGGTGTCGCATCCGGATCATCGTGCTGGCCATCGACCGGGGAGGCGCCGAGCACCTCCGAGGCGCGGGATACGAGGTCGCCTCCGTGGCCCAGGTGCGTCCCGGGGACTGAGGCCGTCCGCGCCCGGACTCAGCCAGAGGTCAGCTGGGTGCCCGAGCCGCCCACCGCCGGTAGCTCGCACCGCCAGACCTGCAGCCGCCAGAGCAGGCGACTGCCCCGGGCATGCAGATCGAGGATGCCCTCCTTCATCATCCGGGCCACGGCCTTGGACTTGGCCACCACGTCGGGGAGCGGGAACTCCCGGGACTTCAGGGCCTGCAGGTTGGCCGCGCCGAAGATCCGCCTGGCCACCTCCAGGATCCGGTTCTCGGCCTGGATCGTGCCCGTGGGCAGGTACAGGCGACCGCCGGGAGCCAGGCAGTCGTTCTCGTGGATGCTCTCGAGCATGGCCGCCGGCAGCTCGGACCCGGTGGGCCCGCCGGCCCGTCCGTCGGGGAACCAGCCGGAGACCTGCGCGATCTCATCGGGGATCCCGGAGACGTCGCCGATGATCACGCTGGCCCGCTCCCCCCGCACCGGATCCAGGAGGCTCCCCACCCGGAACTCGACCCGATCCTCGAGGCCCAGGCGCCGGGCGTTCTCCCGGGCGACCTTCACGGCCTCCTCCGAGATGTCGCAGCCGATCACCCGGCCGGCGCCCAGCCTGGCCGCCACGAACGACAGGACGCCGCTGCCGCATCCGACGTCGATCACGGTGTCGGCCGGCTCGATCTCGAGGGTGTCGGCGATCGTTCGGCTGGTGTGCGTGGGGGCGAACACGCCGGGGTTCAGCAGGTAGGTGAAGGGGCCGGTCCGCCCCTTCCATTCCCGTTCTTCGTATCCGGCGTTCGTGCTCATCGCGCGCTCATGGTGCGCAGGCTGCGGGGAAACAGTCAACCGGACGGTACCCGGAGCCGGCCCCGGTCACACCGGGGGAGGATCGACCGGAGCGTCCGGACCCGGGGTCAGCGATCCGGATCGGACCGCCTGGGCGTCCCGCTCGGCGGTGGCCGCGACCGCCGGGGTGTCCACGCCCAGGTGTCCGGGCGGGTATCCACCGATCCTCCCCGCGGCTCGCGTCAGCAGGCGGGCCGCCCCGTGGGCGTTCCCCCGGAGCAGGTGGACGTAGCCCGCTCCCAGCTGGGAAAGGCCCTTGAAGAACTCGGCGTCGTCGGTGCCCCGGGCCTGTTTCCAGGCCGTCTCCCAGGCCTCGTGGGCCGGGAAGAACCGTCCGGCCTTGAAGTGCTCCCGCCCCAGTTCGTGGTTGCGCTCCAGGGACAAGGCGTCGAAGTCCTCTAGGTGGAGGCGGTTCCGAGCGCCCCATGGAAGGGGCCGGCCGAGCTCGTCCCTGGGTCGCTCCGGCTTGTTCCGCTTCTCCGTGGGCTTGCCGGTCTTGCCCTTCGCGTCCTCGAGCATCCGGTCATCGTAGCGGCCCTCACGCCGTTCACGGTCCCACCCGCTCGGCACGAGCCCCCGCGCTCGCGGGCGTCGGAGGCCCAGGTACTGGCCATGATCGTGCGTCGAGGCTACCCTCACCGGACGATGGCTCGTCCCGAACGATCGACGCCCGAGGACCAGCCGACGGAACCGCCCGTCGAGGCTCCGGCCGCGCGTCCGGGGATCCCTCGGAACGAGCCGGCGACGCCCCAGCCGGATGCCGCACGCATGCCTCCATGGATCCCGCGGCTGATCCTGCTGGTCATCCTGGCGGCGTTCGCCGCCTACGCCGCCGTGGCGCTCCTGGGCCGGCTCCGCGACCTGCTCATCTGGCTGATCACCGCCCTGTTCCTCTCGTTCGCACTGGAGCCCGCGGTGAACTGGCTGGCCAAGCGGGGGTGGCGCCGTGGCCTGGCCACGGGGGCGGTGCTGTTCGGCCTCGCCTTGATCTTCCTCACGATGATCGGCCTGATGATCCCGCTGCTGGTGGACCAGGTGCAGCAGTTGGTCAATGAGCTTCCCGGATGGATCCACCGGGCCCAGCAGTTCGCGAACCAGCGGTTCGGGTTGCACATCAACACCGAGCAGATCCTGAAGCGGGTCACCAGCGCCCAGATCGACATCGGCAACATGGCCTCGAACGTGGCCTCCGTTGGAGCCACGATCCTCGGCGTCGTCTTCCAGATGCTCACGATCTTCCTGTTCACGTTCTACCTGGTGGCCGACGGACCGAGGCTACGTCGGTCGGTGTGCTCCGTGCTGACGCCCCGCCGTCAGCGGGAGGTGCTGGACATCTGGGAGGTGGCCATCGACAAGACCGGCGGCTACCTCTACTCGCGGCTGCTCCTGGCGGCGCTGTCGGCCTTGTTCTCGTTCATCGTGCTGATGATCCTGGGCGTGCCGTTCGCGCTGCCTCTTGCGCTGTGGATGGGGTTCGTCTCGCAGTTCATCCCCGTGATCGGCACGTACATCGCCGCGGCCGTGCCCCTGTTGGTGGCCCTGCTCTCCGATCCCTGGTCTGCGCTGATCTTCCTGATCTACGTGGTGATCTACCAGCAGATCGAGAACTACCTCTTCAGCCCGAGGATCACCGCGCGCACGATGCAGCTGCATCCGGCGGTGGCCTTCTTCGCCGCGCTGGCCGGGGGCCTCCTGAACGGCGTGGTGGGCGCGTTCCTGGCACTGCCGGCGGCCGCGATCATCCAGGCCATCATCTCCAGCTACCTCACCCGCCACGAGGTCGTCGAGACGGAGCTGACCCGCGAGTCGCCGGGGGAGCCCTCCGAGACGTCCCCCGATCCGGAGACCGCCTCCGGTGAGCCTCGCGGACCGCTGGCTCGGTGGCGTCGCGCCCGAGCGGAGAACCGCTGAGTCCACAACCGGGCCCCGAAGCGCGTGAGACACTCCCGCCGTGAGCGCCGCCCGGATCACCCTGGTCCCCCACACGCATTGGGATCGGGAGTGGTACGAGCCGTTCGATCGGTTCCTGGAACGTCTGGTGGAGATGATGGACACCCTCGTCGAGCTGGCGGACGAGGGGTTCCCCCACTTCCACCTCGACGGGCAGACGGCCATGATCGACGACTACCTCGCCGTGCGGCCAGAGCGGGCCGAGGACATCGCGCGCCTGGTGCGCCAGGGCCGACTCTCGGCCGGACCGTGGGTGACCCAGACGGACGAGTTCCTGACCTCCGGCGAGTCGCACGTCCGCAACCTGGAGATGGGCCTGGCCCGGGCCGGGGAGCTGGGGCGTCCTCTCCTCGTGGGGTACCTGCCCGATCAGTTCGGTCACGTCGGGCAGATGCCGCAGATCCTGCGTGCGGCCGGCCTCCACCGGGCCGTCGTGTGGAGGGGCGTGCCGGCCGCCGTCGATCGCACGTCGTTCTGGTGGGAGGCGCCGGACGGAAGTCGCGTGCTGGCCGAGTACCTGGCCTTCGGCTACTTCCTGGGCGGTGACCTGCACCGGCTCACCGACCCCGCGGAGCTCTCGGAGGCCCTCCGCCGCAAGGTGGAGCACGTGGAGCCGTTCCTGGCGTCGGACCGCGTCCTGATCATGGTGGGGTCCGACCACGCGGGGCCGGACCCGACCCTGCCCGATCGGGTGGCGTCGGCGCAGGTGCCCGGCGTGGAGGTGACCGTCGCGTCCCTGGAACGGCACCTCGATGGAGCGGTGCCGCAGGGTCTGCCCACCTGGCGGGGAGAGCTGCGCTCCTCGGCTCGGGCTCACCTGTTGCCGAACGTCTACTCGGCGCGCGTGCACCAGAAGCGGGAGCGCGGCCGCCTGGAAGCGCTGCTGGAACGCTACGCGGAGCCGCTGGCGGCCCTGGTGCCCGGGTCGACCTGGCCGGCCGACGAGCTGGACCGGGCCTGGACGCTGATGCTCTGGAACGGGGCGCACGACTCCGTGTGCGGGTGCTCGCACGACGGCGTGGCGCGCGACGTCGATGCCCGATACGACGAGGTCCGCACGATCGCCCAGGCCATCGTGGAGCGCTCGCTGGAGCGGCTGGCTCGATCCGTGGAAGGGTCGGGCACCCTCCGCTTCAACCCCTCGCCGTTCGAGCGCAACGGCGTGCCCGGGCTGGGCTGGCGGGTGGATCGTGAGCCCGTGGGGTTGGCCGAGGACCCGGTCCCCCTCCGTGCCGAGGACGGCTGGATCCGCGCGGACGAACTTGCGTTCCGCTTGCGTGACGAGGAGGACATGGGCGACCTGTACACGTTCTGTCCGGCACCGTCCGGGGAGGGGGCCTCGGATCCGCTCGAGCTCGTGGCCCGGGAGGGACGGGTTCGGGCGACCTTCGAAGACCTGACGGTCGAGCTCTCGGTGAGCCGACGGGCGGGCGAGCCGTTCATCCGGCTCTCGGGCCTGATCGACAACCGGAGGCCCGACCACCGACTGCGGCTGCACGTGCGGCTGCCCGCGGTCGCGGAGGGCTCGGTGGCCGGGTCCCCCTTCGAGCTCGTCCCCCGGGCACGGCGGTCCGAGGGCGGCGAGCCCGAGCCGCCCTCCCCGACCTGGCCGGCCCGCCATCTGGTCCTGGCTGCCGGTGTGGCGGCCTACCACGAAGGGGTCTTCGAGTACGAGGCCGCGGACCGGGAGCTCGTCATCACGCTGCTCCGATGCGTGGGGACGATCAGCCGCTCGTATCTCGCCACGCGCTCCTTCGCGGCCGGCCCGGAGGTCCCGACCCCCGAGGCCCAGATGCTCGGCCGGACCGGCTTCGCTCTGGCCCTGCAGGCGGACGCCTCCCTGGAAGGGGTGCTGGAGGCGTGGGAACGCTTCGCGCTGCCCCTGGTTCTTGCGCCGGCGGCGGAGGGCGGGGAGCTCCCCTCGTCCGGCACCCTGCTGGACCTCGAGGGGGACTGCGAGCTCTCGAACGTGCGCCGATGGCAGGGGGCCCTCGAGGTCCGGCTCTGGAACCCGCGCCGGCAGGACCCGGCGACCTGCCGCGTGGCCGGGGTGGAGCACCGGCTCGGACCGGCCCGGATCGAGACGATCCGACCGGGGTAGGCTCTCGCGACCGTGCGCCAGGACTTCGACGTCATCGTGGTGGGCGGCGGCGCCATGGGGACGGCCGCGGCGCGGAGCCTGACCGAACGGGGTCGGAGCGTGCTCCTCCTCGAGCGGTTCGCGATCGGCCATGCCCGCGGCAGCTCCGGGGGGCCAACCAGGATCTTCCGCCTCTCGTACGACCATCCCGACTACGTCCGCATGGCCCGGGTGGCCCTGCGCGAGTGGCGGGAGCTCGAGTCCCGGGCCGGCGAGCCTCTGATGATCACCACCGGCGGCCTGGACGTGGGACCCGGATCGCGTCCCACGGCCGAGGCGCTCCGAGCGGCCGGAGAGCGGCTCGAGTATCTCCCCGTGGACGCCGTGAACCGAGCGATGGCCCGGACTCCGCCTTCCCCCCGGAGACGAGGTCTTCGTGCAGGAGGACGGCGGCGTGTGCCTGGCGGAGCGGACGGTCCGGGCGCAGGCGGGGCTGGCGGTGGAGGGCGGGGCCACGCTGCTCGAGCACACCCTGGTGGTGCGCGTGGTCCCCACGGGCACCCGCGCCCTGGTCCACACGGACGCCAGGACGTTCCGAGCGCCCCAGGTGGTGGTGACGGCGGGATCCTGGGCCGGGCCGCTGCTGGCCGATGCGGGGATCGCCCTCCCCCTGATCCCGAGCCTCGAGCAGGTGACGTACTTCCAGCTCGACCGTCCGTCCCCGCTGCCCACGGTGATCGACTGGACGATCCACCGCGTCCGCACGCCGTACGTCGTGCCGCATCCCGAGCAGCCGGGCGCCTTCAAGGTCGCGCTCCACCACTCCGGGGCGCCGGTGAACGCGAACGAGCGGTCGTTCGAGCCCGACCCCGAGCGCGTAGCCCGGGTGACCGAGTACACGGCGGACCGGTTCGCCGCCCACCACGCCACGGCCGCCACGGAGACCTGCCTGTACACGAACACGCCGGACGAGGGCTTCGTGCTGGACCGGCGGGGCCCGCCGGTCGTGGGCTCGCCATGCAGCGGCCATGGGTTCAAGTTCACGCCCCTGATCGGGCGGATCCTGGCCGACCTGATCACGGGGCGATCGGCGCCCGTGCCGCTCGACCGGTTCTCGATCGATCGCCTCCTGAACCACGGCACCTGACCGGCGCCTGGGGGAGCGGCGCGTCCCGGCATCGACGCTCGAGGCCGGTACGCTGCCCGGGATGCGTCGGGACCCCTCCCCGGATGATCGGGGAACTAAGGCCAGGCTGCCCCAGCTGGCGTCGATCGCCCGGCGGGCCCGCGGGCGGCAGTGGCGGATCGTGCCGCATCCGGGACCCATCGGGGAGGGACCGCGCGCGGGAGGACGATCCGGTGCCCTACGTGCGGCGATCTTCGGCGCTAACGATGGGCTCGTGTCGAACGTCTCGCTGATCATGGGGGTCGCGGGCGCCCGGGTGGACAACGCCGTCGTGATCCTCGCCGGCGTCGCCGGCCTGTTGGCCGGGGCGTTCTCGATGGCCGCCGGCGAGTACGTCTCGATGCGGGTGCAGCGCGAGGTGTTCGAGCGCCTGATCCACCTCGAGGCGCACGAGATCGGATCCGATGTGGACGCCGAGCGGGAGGAGCTCGCCGAGCTCTACCGCCGCAAGGGCATCTCCCAGGATCTCGCGCACCGTCTGGCCGAGGAGGTGATGCGCGATCCCGAGACGGCCCTGGACACCCACGCCCGGGAGGAGCTGGGGCTCGATCCGCAGGAGGGCCTCGGCTCGCCGTGGGCCGCCGCGGCATCGTCCTTCATCACGTTCTCGGTGGGTGCGCTCTTGCCGCTGGTCCCCTTCTTCTTCCTGACCGGCGGCTGGGCCGTGATCACCTCCGGCGTGCTGACGCTCGTCACGCTGTTCGGGGTGGGGGCCGGGATGTCGTACCTCACCGGACGCGCCCTGTGGTGGTCCGGCGTGCGCATGATGCTGATCGGCGGGGCGGCGGCCGGGATCACCTACCTGGTGGGCTCCCTGCTCAACGTGACGGTCGGGGTCTGAACCTCCACCCAAGGCCCCGGGCGGCGCTGGGATCGGCCACGACCACCACGCGAGCGGCCCGGACCCGGGCGGCCGGGATGTCCCGGTCGCCCAGGAGCCACCGCAGCGGCGATCGCTTGCGCTCCCCCACCACCAGGAACACCACCGTTCGGGCCGCCGAC
>DASQQQ010000269.1:0-3394 GCA_035643355.1 Actinomycetota bacterium
GAGGTATGAACGGAAGTTGTGGATGCGGGACCTGATGATGGGCGTGGCGTACCCTCCGGTCGATTCCTGATCGGAGCTGCCGGCGCGGAGACGCCGGCGAGAGGAGGTACGCCGATGCTCAGGGTAATCGCGGACGAGCACGTCCGCCAGGAGCTCGCCCTCACGCTGGATGAGATCTGTCGACGCGGTGCCGAGCGGATGCTGGCGATCGCGCTCGAGGCCGAGGTGGACGCCTACCTGGAGCGTCACCAACACGCCCGGGACGAGCGCGGCCACGCCCTGGTGGTGCGAAACGGCCATGCCCGACCAAGGAGCGTGGTCGCGGGAGCCGGCGCCCTTGGGGTGCGGGCCCCCAGGGTCGACGATCGACGGACGGATCCGGCCACCGGGGAGCGGCACCGGTTCCAAAGCTCGATCGTTCCCCCGTACGCACGCCGCTCCCCGAAGGTGGCCGAGGTGCTGCCGCTGCTGTACCTGCATGGGCTTTCCACCAAGGACTTCGCACCGGCCCTGGCCGAGTTCTTCGGGACCTCCGCGGGGCTCTCGGCAGCCGCCATCACCCGGCTCACGGCGAGCTGGTCGGCCGAGCGGGAGGCGTTCATGAACAGGGACCTCTCGGGCGTCGACTACGTCTACGTGTGGGCCGACGGAGTGCACTTCTCGGTTCGCCTCGGGGACGACGATCGCCTGTGCGTGCTGGTCATGGTGGGGGTTCGCACCGACGGCACCAAGGAGCTCATCGCCATCTCCGACGGGTACCGGGAGTCGACCGAGTCCTGGGCCGAGCTGCTCCGGGACACCAAACGCCGCGGGATGCGCGGCCCGGTGCTCGCAACCGGCGATGGAGCGCTCGGGTTCTGGGCCGCGGTCCGCGACGTGTTCCCCGAGACGAGGTGGCAACGGGACTGGGTGCACAAGGTGGCCAACGTCCTGAACGCGCTGCCCGCCTCGGTGCAGGCCTCCGCCCGCCGGGCTCTGCGGGAGATCTGGGACGCCGAGGACAAGTCCCACGCCGACCAGGCCCTGGACCGCTTCGCCCGCGACTTCGCCAAGTGGCCAAAGGCCGTGGCCAAGCTCACCAAGGACCGGGAGGCTCTGCTCGCCTTCTACGACTTCCCGGCCGAGCACTGGATCCACCTTCGGACCTCGAACCCGATCGAGTCGACGTTCGCACCGGTCAGGGCCCGGACCGACCTCACGAAGGGGCCGGGGTCCAGGGAGGCGGGGCTTGCGATGTGCTTCAAGCTGATCGAGGCCGCGGAAGGGAGGTGGAGGAGGGTCAACGCGCCCGAGCTCGTGGCGCTCGTGCGCGCGGGCGCGAAGTTCGTGCACGGACGGTTGGTCGAGCGGACCGATCAGGAGGACGCCGCGTGACCATTACGGATTCCGTTCCACAACTATTGACTATTCCTCGGCTGCCGGCCGGGAGGCCCGTGAGGCCCTGCTGGACCCGGGGATCTCCGTCGTCGAGCCCGCGCTGCTGGCGAGCGATCTGGGGGCTTCCTCGCTCCACGACCCCACCGAGGGCGGTCTCGCCGGCGGTCTGCACGAGATGGCACGTGCCTCGGGGGTCCTCCTCCGGATCGACCGGCAAGCCGTCCTCTGGTTCGAGGCTGGGACCGCTGTGTGCCGGACCCTCGAGGCCGACCCTTGGGCCACCCTCGCATCCGGGACTTTGCTCGCAGCCTTCCCTCCGGCTCTGGCCGAAACGGCTCTGCGGAGCCTCAGAGCCCGGGGGCACGCGGCGGCGGTCATCGGGAGGGCCGAGCCTGGCTCGGGAGTGCGGGACGCCGACGATCGCCCGATCCTCTGGCCGGAGCGCGACGAGGTGGCCCGGGTCCTGTCCACCTTGGTCTGAGGGGGCGGGGTCACGGCTCCGTATAGTCGGCACGCGAGGTTCGCTGGGCGGACCCCGAAGCGCCCGATCTGGGCCTAGACGACCGCGATGGTGGCTCCAGCCGCTCCGCGCCGACGCCATGACCGCGTGCCCACACACGCACTCTGTTGCCCTTTTGGGGGCTGCTTTGGCCGGCTGGAGTGGACTGGGAGATCCCCACCACCGTAGCTCCGGAACGGCTGATCGCCATGGCATACGGGCCAGTTGGAGAAGGTGTGGAAGGACGCCGACATGGACTTCATCCTCACCGCCCAGGAAGCCATCAAGCACGGCGTGGTGGACGATGTGATCACCAGCCGGAAGGTCCCGTCCGTGCTTGCGGCGAGGGGCCGAGGACCCGTTAGACGGGTCCTCCTCGCCAAGGCCGGCGACGCGGAGGACGGGCCCCCCCCGCTGCCGCGGGACCTCGACCTACGGAGAGGGCTTCCTCAGGATGAAGAAGCGGCTGGAGCCATCCACTTCCACGGAGCGGGCTTTGACCTCCAACCCCGCGATGAGGGCGGGGAACTCCTCGGGCGAAAGGGTCCCGGAGGTGAAGCCGTCGGTGCACACGATCAAGCATGGACGGGTCCGTTCCCGGTCGATCTCCCCGATCAGGCCGGCGGCAGCCTGGCGCTCGAACCACTCCAGCCGGGGTGCCCAGAACCTCTCGGCGTAGGTGGAGAACAGAGCCGTCCCGCCGGGTCGAAGCATCCGCAGAGCCTCACCGAGCAGCAGGCGCTGATCGACGTGGAACGCGCAAATCCCGTTCTGGACGCACGCCACCACGTCGAACGAGCCCCCGGCAAGCCCCAGCCGCGTCCCATCCATGCACGCCACGGCGGCGTTGGGGACCGTCCGGAGCTGCCGACTAGCCATCTCTAGGCTGGGCAGCGAGGTATCGATCCCCACCACGAACCCCGCGGCCCTGGCGAAGGCGGGGATGGCGCGGCCGTAGCCGCATCCCAGGTCGAGCACCAGGTCGGTGGGACGAAGCTGGGCGACCACGAACTCGAGCTCGGCTGCCAGGTACCGCTGCACCCTGGGCGGGGCCAGCTGGTAGCAGCGCTCGAGTGCCCGGTCGGCGAGCCGCTCGGCGTAGTAGCCGTGCATCTGCGACCAGGCTAACTCTCCTGTAGCTCTCGATTCCGAGGTTGTCCCGTAGCCCGTAGAAGTTGAGGGCGGTCCTCCGCCCCGTCCCCGCCACCTGGTGGTAGAGACGGGGTGGTCTGAAAGAGAGGAGGACCGCCATGGCAAAGCGTAGTCGTCCGCGGATCGTCACCAAGGACCGCCTGGACCTGGAGGCCTTCCCCGAGCACGTGCGGGTGGCACTCGCCGAGGTCGCCGGCGCCGCTCGCGAGGGCGTGCTCGCGCTCTCGGTCGCCTGCGGGCTGCAGGTCGTGGCCGAGATGATGGCCGCCGACGTCGAGCGGATCTGCGGCCCCAGGGGCAAGCACGACGCCGACCGGGCCGCCTACCGGCACGGATCCGAGGAGCGCCTGGTGCCGCTCGGGGGCG
>DASQQQ010000270.1:0-5422 GCA_035643355.1 Actinomycetota bacterium
TGGTGGTGCTGGGCCTGGTGTTGCTCGGTCTGGGCGGGTAGCGGCGGTCCGAGACCATCCGGGGACGGCATGGACCGATGCCCGAGGCTAGGCTCACCGCCGACATGACGGACGTGCCGGATCGGGTGGAGCTGGTGATCGTGGGGGCCGGGGTGGCCGGGCTCTGCGTGGCGATCCGGCTGGCCGAGCTCGGCCTCGGCGATGTCCTGGTCCTGGACGGAGGGCCGATCCCGATCGAAGGGCCCGCCTCGACGAACGACCCCACATCGGCCTCGGGAACCCCGATCTTCCAGACCGTGGGCGTGCGCACGACGCGCCGGCTGACGCGGCGCTCGGTGGCGGCGTACGGGGCCTTGGAGCTCGACGGAGAACCGTGCCTCTCCCAGGGCGGCAGCATCGAGGTGGCGATCGACGACGCGTCCCTGCACGCGCTCCGCCGGCGCCGGGTGCTCGCCCAGGCGGACCGGATCGAGGGGGCCGAGCTGCTGTCGCCGGCCGAGACCGCCGATCGGATCTCCCTGCTCCGTGCCGGTGCGGTCGTCGGCTCGCTGCTGATCCCCGGGGACGGGCTCCTGCATGTGGGGCGGGCTCGAGCCGCCCTCGCGCGTCGAGCGCGGGCCAGGGGTCCCCTCCTCCGCGGCGGGGTCACGGTGACCCAGCTCGAGGTCGCCGACGGCCGGGTGCAGGGTGTGCGCACCGACCGGGGTACGATCCGGTGCGAGCGCGTCGTGCTGTGTGCCGGGGCCGACGCGGCCCGGCTGGGGCGGATAGTGGGGACGGCCGTGCCCGTCGCGGCGTTCCGGTACCCGATCGTGCGGACCCAGCCGATGCCCGAGCTCGCGGCCGACCCGGGCCACGAGGCTCGGTACCCCTTGTTCCGCCATCCCGGTGGGGCGCTGGACGCCCATCGGCTCGGCGACCGCTGCGTGATCCGCAACTTCCGTGGCGAGCCCGATCCGCTCGACCCGGCGACGCTGGATCCCACCGGGGCCTACCCCTCGTCGGCCGGCGGGGCCACCGAGCGAGCCGACGGGCTGGAGGACGTGGAGCGGGCGGCGGCGGACCTGCTGCCAGCGGTGGCGGGTCGCCTGGATCCCTTCGGCACGGAGGCCGGGGGGCTGTCGATCACGCCGGACCTCGGGCCGATCGCCGGCGAGTGGGTGGGGCTCCGCGGAGCGTGGACGTGTCGGCCGCTCGGGGTGGCGGACGCGGCGGGGCTCGGGAGCGTGGTCGCGGAGTGGATCGCCGAGGGCGAGCCGCCCATCGACCCATCCCAGATCGACGTGAACCGCTTCTACCCGTTCCAGACCACGACCGCCTACGTCCGCGAGCTGGGTATCCGTGGGTACCGAGAGACGACCGCCAGGACCCAGCCCGCCGGACCGCCCTCACCGCCCCGAGCGCTCCGACGCTCCCCCTTTCATCGGCGGCAGCAGGCGCTGGGGGCCCGGTTCGCGATCGAGGCCGGATGGGCCCGACCGCGCTGGTACGAGGCGAACGCCCGGCTGCGGCCGTCCGGTGCTCCGACCTCCCCGGACCGGCACGGATCCGATCCCGACCGGTCGCCGATCGAGGGCTGGGAGCACCTCGCCGCCAGATCGCGGGCGGCCCTCTTCGACCTCACCCCGCTCGCGAAGTTCGACGTGATGGGTCCCGACTCCGCGCGGTTCCTGGAACGCCTGTGCGAGGCGCGGTTCGACGGCCCTGTGGGGGTGATCGTGAACGCCCTCATGCTGACGCCGTCCGGAGGGATCCGCGCCGACCTGATCGTGGCCCACAAGGATGGCGAGCTGTTCCGACTGGTCACCGAGGCGGGCGCCGGCCCGCAGGTGCTGGCGTGGATGCGCTCGCACCTCGGCTCCGAGGAGCGCGTCACGATCGTGGAGCGGACCAGCTCGTTGTTCGCCCTGGGCCTGTGGGGCCCGAGGGCGCGCCAGGTCCTTCGATCCGTGACCGAGGCCGACCTCTCGGACCGGGCGTTCCCGCCCCAGACCGCCCGCTACCTGAACCTCGGCGACGTGTTCCCGGTCTGGGCCCAGAGGATCTCCTCGGTGGGGGAGCCGGGGTGGGAGCTGTACGGGCAGCTCCCGATGGGGGAGCGGGCCTGGGACGTGCTGTGGGAGGCGGGCCGTGCGCAGGGGCTGGTGGCGGCCGGGCTCGGGGCCCTGGGATCGCTCCGGCTGGAGGCGGGCCGGCGGACCTGGGGGCTGGACCTGGACACGGAGCACGGACCCGCGGAAGCGAGGCTCGGATCCCTGGTCCGTTCAGGGGTGGGACGCGGGGCGTCCGTCGGCGGTTCGCACGCCCCGTCCCTCTTCGCCTGCTTGCTGCCGGACGATCCGGCAGGCACGGTCTTGGGTGGCGAGCCGGTGTGGGCGGACGGCCGGCTGGTCGGTCGCGTGTCGTCGGCCGGGTTCGGGCACTCGGCGAGCCGGACGATCGCACGAGCGTACCTCCCGGTCGAGCTCGCGGCGCCCGGGACCCGAGTGGAGATCGGGTCCCCGGACGGCCGGCTGCCGGCGACGGTGGCTCGCGAGCAGGTGCCGGCCGGGGAGGGAGCGATCTAGGCGGGCCCACCCAGGCCCATGCGGGCCCGGACCACGGCCAGGGTCTCCGAGGCGATGGCCCGAGCCCGAGCGGCACCCTCGCGCAGGACCTCCTGGAGGCTGACCTCGTCCTCCCGGATGGGGGTGAAGCGCTCGCGGACTGGAGCCAGCAGCTCGATCACCGCGTGGCCCACGTCCCGCTTGAACCCGGCGTACCCGGGGGCGTCCGCGTACTCCTTCTCCACCTGATCGGGCGTTATCCCGCGGGCCGCGGCCATGATCTCGATCAGGTTCGAGATGCCGGGCTTGTCCTCGCCCCGAACGACCTCCCGGCCGGTGTCCGTGACCGCCGAGCGGAACTTGCGGCCGATCACGTCGGGCTCGTCCAGGACGTGGACGGTCCCGAGCTCGGTCCCGGCGCTGGTGGACATCTTGTTCTGGGGCGCCTGCAGGTCCATCACCCGAGCCGCCACATCGGGGATCCGGTGGGTCGGCACCACGAAGGTCGGCCCGTAGCGAGCGTTGAAGCGTTCGGCGACGTTGCGGGAGAGCTCCAGGTGCTGCTTCTGGTCTTCGCCCACCGGCACCTCATCGGCCCGGTAGGCAAGGATGTCGGCGGCCTGCAGCACCGGGTAGAAGAGCAGCCCGGCAGAGACGAATGCCCGCTGTTGCTCCGACTTCTCCTTGAACTGGTGCATGCGGGTGAGCTCGCCGTACGCGGTGACCGAGGCCAGCATCCAACACAGCTCCGGATGCTCCTGGACGTCGGACTGGCGGAACAGGATGCATCGCGCCGGGTCCAGGCCGGCCGCCAACAGGATGGCCGCCGTATCGAGCAACACGGCCGGCAGGCGGGGGGCGTCGTATCCCACCGTGATGGCGTGCAGGTCGACGATGCAGTAGATGGCGTCGCCCACGTCCTGCAGCGCCACGTAGTTCCGGATGGCCCCCAGGTAGTTCCCGAGGTGCTTGCGACCGGTGGGCTGGATGCCGGAGAAGATGCGCATGGTGAGGTGCAGGGTAGCGGATGCATGGGCCCTTGGAACCGCACTTCCGGGACGGGAGGGACTATGCCCCGACCGGGTGCTCGTCGTCGTAGGCGGCCTGCAGTCGCTTGGGAGCCCTGAGGCGCCAGGCCTCCACGATCAGCTCGGCCACCTCGGCCCGATCGGCCTTCGCGATCCGTACACCGATCCACCCGCCCTTGCCCACGTAGGGGGGGAAGAAGAAGACGCCAGGATCCATGGAGATCAAGGCGGCCTGCTCGTCGGAGGTCGCCTTGATCCAGGCCTCGCGCTCGTGCTCCGAGAACATCACGAAGATCTTGCCCCGGACCCGGAAGGTCGCCGTCTCCCAGGTCTCGCGCTCCTCGGCCTCCGGCAAGGACAGGCAGAGCTTGCGGACGGTTGACGCGCGCATCAGCATCCTGCCTTCGGCACCGGCCAGAGCCTCTCGCCGGCGGCCGGGCTCGTCAACGCCGGCCCAGGGACGGTGCGACCTTGAACCGCTGTTCAGGTGGCACGCTATGCTGCGCCCGGAGGTGAGCCCATGTACCCGATGACGGCCGAGGACCGGGAGATCCAGCGGAAGGCGCGCGCGTTCGTGGACGAGGAGCTGATCCCCCACGAGGTGGAGGCCGAGCTGAACGGTGGGGAGCTCGACCCGCAGCTCACCCGCCGGCACGAGGAGCGCCTACACGAGCTCGGCCTGTCGGCCATCAACATGCCCGAGGAGCTGGGCGGGGACGGGCTCACGATGTTCCAGCAGGTGCTGGTCTCGGAGCAGATCGGCCGGGCTACGAACGCCCTCGGGTGGGTGCTGCACACGGGTCCGGAGTGGGCGATCGGCGTGTTCACTCCGGATCAGGCGGAGCGGTACCTGAAGCCCATCGTGCGGTGCGAGATGGTCGAGTGCTACGCGATCACCGAGCCGGGGGCGGGCTCGGACGTCGACGCGATCGAGGCCACGGCCCGCCGCGACGGAGACACCTACGTCCTGAACGGGCTGAAGTGGCACGTCACCTCCTTCAACAAGGCGCAGGTCGCGGTCTTCCAGGGGCGGCTCACCGAGGGTCCGCACGCCGGGGAGCACGCGCTGTTCCTCGTGGACCTGCCCTCGCCGGGCGTGCGGCTGGTGCGCACGCCGGCCTACTCGCACACGTTTGCCCACCACCACGCGGTGGTGGCCTTCGAAGATGCCCGGGTCCCGGCCGCGAACCTGGTGGGCGAGGAGGGCGGCGGGATGGACTTCACCTACGCCTGGTTCCGGTACGAACGACTGATGATCGCCGCACGGTGCTGTGGGGCGGCAGAACGGCTGATCGACGAGGCCACGGCCTTCGCCAAGGAGCGCGAGCAGTTCGGCCAACCGATCATCGGGTTCCAGGCGATCGAGCACATGCTGGCGGACTCGGTGACCGAGCTCTGGGCGGCCCGGCTCATGACCTACCGGCTGGCCCAGGAGTGGGACGGGGGCGAGGACCTGAAGCTCCAGCACGCGCACTGCTCGATGGCCAAGCTCTACGCGAGCGAGATGGCCAACCGCGTCGCGGACCGGGCGGTCCAGGTCTTCGGCGGCCGCGGGTACATGCGCGAGAACGTTGCCGAGCGCTTCTACCGAGAGCTCCGCGTGGACCGGATCTGGGAGGGAACCTCCGAGATCCAGCGCAACATCATCGGGAGCCAGTTGGCGAAGCGCGGTGCGGAGGTGCTGGCGGGATGAGCGACCGGATGCGGCCCGATCTGGAGCGCTTCATGCTAGCTTGATCGATCCTGGCCCCTTGCCGTGAAGACCCCCTGCGCGCCAGGTGTCGGGAGGGGGGCGCATGGAGCGGGAGGGGAGCGCATGGAGAAGGATGACCCCGCGTACAAGGGCCA
>DASQQQ010000271.1:0-3297 GCA_035643355.1 Actinomycetota bacterium
GAGGAGGCATTGGGTCACCTCGCCGGCCGCGATGTCGTGACCTTGGACCTGACCGACCTGGACTTCATCGACGCCAGCGGCATCGGCGCCATCGTCCGGGGAGCCCTTGGATGCCGGATCGTGTTGTGGTCCCCGCGACCCCAGATCCAGCGGGTGTTCCAGCTGTGCGGCATCGACCACCACCCTCGCCTGGAGATCCGCTCCGTCTCACCCTCCCCCGGAGACGGCCCGGGGGCCTGGAGCCGGTCGGCTGCGCTCCGCATCCACGCGATGGTCGTGCCGGTGCCCGGCTAGCCCATCACTCCGCGCGCCGGCGGGCCTCGACGAACGACCGCAGCTCCTGCTCCACCGCCGGGTCGAGCGACGGCTCTTCGTATCCCTCGCGCAACCGCTGCCACGACACCGGCTCCGTGGGTCGATCCGCTACCGCGCGTCGCAGGTGACGAAGGGTGTGGGCGGTGCCGAGGAAGGTCCCCCCCGGACCCGCCTCCCGGAAGGCGTCCATCGCGAACGCTTCCTCGTCCATGTCGATCCGCGCTTCCACGATCCGCTCCAGCTCCCGGAGCGCGGTCAGATCCAGGGCCAGCTTGTCCAGGGAGGCCGCCAACGAGCCCTCCAGCCAGCCGGCGGCGTGGAGCAAAAAGTTCGCCCCCGACAGCAGCGCCGGCCAGAGCGCCGTGAGCGACTCGCGCATCGCGTCCGCGTCGGGCAACGCCGAAGCGGTGAACGCTCCCCCACCACGGAACGGCAGGCCGTAGTGCCGGGCCAGCTGTCCGGAGGCCAGCATGGCCAGCCCGTGCCCGCCGGTCGCGTAGACCGGCTGCCCGTCGTGCAGGTCGAGCTCGGACACCGACGCTCCGAACACGCACGGGGTCCCGGGACGGATGGCCTGGATCAGCGCCACGCCGGCCAGGACCTCGGCCGTGGTCTGGGCCAGGGCCGCGGGCACCGAGAGCGGAGTGGTCCCGCCCGAGAACACGAAAGGCATCAGCACGACCGGGATCCCGGCACGCGCGTACTCGAACAGCGAGCCGGCCATCCGCTCGTCGTACTGGAGCGGGCTGATCGGGTTCACGATCCCGATCATCGGTGGCTCGGCCGCCATCGCCGCCCGGCCGCCGAACGCGATCGCGGCCAGGTCGATCACATCCCGGGTGGTGGGGGCCGACACGCCGCCGGCCACGTATGGCTTGTCGCTGGACCGGATCACCGCCAGGTCCATCTCCAGATGCCGGATGGGCAGCGGGACGTCCTCGGGCTCCACCACGCCGCTCTGGGACAGGTGCAGCTGTTCCGATGCGTGGACCACCCGCGTGAAGGTGAGGTAGTCCTTCATGGTGGCCGGGCGTCGCCGGCCCTCGCCGTCGAGCACGAACGGCGCTCCCCCCGTGCAGGTCAGCACCACGTGGCGTCCACCGAACGTCACGTCCCGCCGTCGATCGCGTCCCCGGACCCCGAACGTCGCCGGTGCAGACGCCAGCCGTTCGAGCACGAACCCCCGGTCGAACCGGACCAGGTCGTCCTCCGCCCGCAGGCCGGCGGCTCGCAGCACGGCCAGGGCCGGCTCGTGGGAGATGCGCACCCCCACGTCCTCGAGCAGAGCGATCGCGTGCCGGTGCACCGCTTCCACCTGCTCGGCATCCAGCAGGTCGATCCGCGGCAAGCGGTTCACCCAGCCGGTGGGCACCCGGGGATCGGTACCGACGGTCCCTTCGCGTGAGGGTGAGGACATGGCGAGGTCCACTCCGGGGCGGAGCCTATCCCCCGGGTTCGGGCCTAACAAGGAGCGGCCCTGCCCGGCGGTCACCCCTAGCGATGCCGGTCCAGGATGGCGCCGGCCGCCTGTCCCAGGTCGTCCGCCTCCACGTCGGGGAGCGGGTACGCCGACAGGTACGTGGCCTCCACGCTCGAGACCCAGACCGTCCGCAGTCCGGCGAAGGTCGCACCGGCGACGTCCCAGGCGTGCGCCGCCACCAGCCAGAGCTCCCCGCGCGCCCGTGCCTTGGCCATCTGGTACACGCGCGGGTCCGGCTTCGAGGTCCGGATCCGATCGCAGGACAGCAGGTCCGAGAACAGGTCCAAGATGCCGGCGTTCCGCAACATGGCCCGGGTGGAGCGCTCACTCCCGTTCGTGAGGGCCAGCAGGCGCACACCCTCGTTCGCCAGGCGCCGACAGGCACCGGGTGCATCCGGTCTCGGGTCCAGCTCGGAGAAGGCGGACATCACCGATCCCAGCCCCTCCTCGGAGGCCCGGACGCCGGTGGAGGCGACCAGCCGGCGCAGTCCCGCCTCCAGCACGTCGGCCAGCGGACGGTAGCTGCCGGCGTGGGAGAGCGCGAACGCGTCACGGAGCGACTGCGCGAACCACAGCTCCAGCGACCCTGTGGGCAGCCCGACCTGCGACAGCGCCGCCCGGGGGCGCTCCAGGTCGAAGAGGGTCCCGATCACGTCGAAGGCGACGGTGGTCATGTGATCCGCGCCCCTGACGGCACGCTCCTCGCTCATGCTCCGCCTATCCATGGGTGCATGGCCTTCGGATACCCGTACCGACCTGGGAACAACCGGTGCCTGAGGCGGCCGGTATGCTGGCTAGAGGGAGCGCGCATGACCCATCCGAACAGGACCGTCTTCCACGATCGGCACGGGCAGCTCGGAGCCAGGTTCATGGACTTCGGCGGGTGGGAGATGCCCCTGCAGTACCCCACCGGCGTGGTGCAGGAACACCTGGCCACCCGCAACCACGCCGGGCTGTTCGACGTCTCGCACATGGGGCGGTTCTGGATCTCCGGACCCGGGCGGGTCGCGTTCCTCCAGCACGTCCTCACGAACAACGCGGAGGCGCTGGACGGTCGGCCCACCGGGGCCCAGTACACGGTGATCCCCACCGAGGCCGGCGGCGCGATGGACGACGCCTACCTCTACCGCTTCGACGAGGAGCGGCATTTGCTGGTGGTGAACGCCTCGAACCGAACGAAGGATCTGGAGCACCTCCGCTCGCACCTGGGGTCGTTCCCCCACGTCGAGCTGCGCGACGTCACCGAGGAGCTCGTGATGCTGGCGGTGCAGGGACCGGCCGCCCGTGGGCTGCTCTCGGACCTCGTGGAGGAAGGGCGGCTGCCCGAGCCGATCCGCAACGCCGTCGCTGAGGTCCGGATCGCCGGCGCCGGCGTGCTGGCCGGGCGCACCGGGTACACGGGCGAGCCGGTGGGCCTGGAGCTCTTCCTGGACCGCGACGACGGTCCGAGGCTCTGGGACCTGCTGGTGGAGCGGGGGGCGACCCCCTGCGGCCTGGGAGCC
>DASQQQ010000272.1:0-13246 GCA_035643355.1 Actinomycetota bacterium
GTTCGGGAACTCCTCTCGGCCATGGGGATCCGGCCCGACGGTGACGATCGCGTCCATCCATCACTCCAGGCCCCCCTTCACCGGCACGCGCGGGTCACCTTCGACAAGGTGACCGTGATCACCCAGCGGGAGGTCGTCCCCATCCCGTTCCCCACGCTCACGACGTACTCGACCGAACTGCCGCCCGGGGAGGTTCGGGTGGCGAGGATCGGCCGACCCGGCTCACTGCTCGAGATCTTCCAGGTCCGCCGCGTGAACGGCGTGGTCGGGTCAAAGACCCTCCTGTCCCGCAGCGTGCTGCACGCGGCGGTGCCGGAGCGCCGGGTGGTGGGGCGGCGGGCCAGCAGCGTCCCCGTCGGGAACCAGGTCGGTCAGGCATCGTGGTACGACGCGCCCGGGTCGGGGCTGACCGCCGCGCACCCCTCGCTGCCATTGGGCACCGTGGTGACGGTCACGGATCTGGCCAGCGGGCGGTCCGTTAGGGTGGTGATCAACGACCGTGGACCGTTCGGCGGGCGCATCATCGACCTCTCGCCCGAAGCGTTCTCCCGGCTCGCCCCCCTCGGGACCGGCGTCCTCCAGGTCCGGCTCTCCTGGTAGCGGCCTGGGGCGCTCGGCCCTGAAGGCGCTCGCCCGCCGGCACGGCATCCGGCCCTCGAAGACCCTCGGGCAGAACTTCCTGGCCGATCCCAACATGGCCCGGGCCATCGTGGCCGACGCCGGCGTCACGGCCTCGGACCGGGTGGTCGAGGTGGGGGCCGGACTGGGGTCGCTGACGCTGCCGCTGGCATCCACCGGCGCCCAGGTGGTGGCGGTCGAGTTCGACCGGGCGTTGGCCGATGCGCTGTCCGAGGTGCTCGCCCCTCACCCCAACGTTCGGCAGGTGGCCGGCGACGCCCTGCGGCTCGACTGGGACGAGCTGCTCGAGGTCGGACCGTCCGAGGGAGCCGGATCCTCCAGCGAACGGGGATGGAAGATGGTCTCGAACCTCCCCTACAACATCGCCGTCCCGCTCCTGCTCGACCTGCTGGAGCGGGTCCCCGCGATCCGCGATCTGGTCGTGGTGATCCAGCGCGAGGTGGGCGACCGGCTGGTCGCCTCGGCCGGGGATGACGCCTACGGGGCGGTGAGCCTTCGCGTGGCGTACCGGGCGCGCCCGGAGTTGGTGCGGCGGATCTCGGCCGACGTCTTCTGGCCCCGGCCGAACGTCGGGTCGGTCCTGGTCCGCTTGACCCCGCAGCCGCCCCCGGTCGACGCGGATCCCACGCTGCTGTTCCGGGTGATCGACCGGTCGTTCGCGGAGCGACGCAAGACCATGACCAACGCCCTGCGGCGACTGGGTGTGGGCCCGGACCGAGCGGTCCGGATCCTGCGGGCGTGCTCGGTCCCCCCGCGGGCCCGGCCTGAGGATCTCGACCTGGATGCCTATGCTCGGGTCAGCGATCGACTGATCGAGGAGGGCTTGGTGCCGGAGGGGGCAGACCGATGAGTCCGCGGCGCGTGGTGCGACGCGAGGCGCACGGCAAGATCAACGTGTTCCTGCGGGTGCTGGGTGCCCGGGAGGACGGCTACCACGACCTGGAGAGCCTGGTGCTGCCCGTCGCCCTGGCCGACGTGGTGACGGTCCGGGCGGCCCGCTCGCTGAAGGTGGACGTGCAGGGGGCCGCCGAGCTCGCGGGATCGGTCCCGGCCGGGGGCCTGAACCTCGCGCTGGTCGCGGCCCTGGCCCTGGCCGGCGTGAGCGGGGCCTCGAGGGGGGCCACGATCCGGATCGACAAACGGATCCCGGTGGCCGGAGGCCTCGCCGGTGGAAGCGCGGATGCCGCCGCAACGCTCTCGGCCCTGAACGAGTTGTGGCGGTGCGGGCTGGAGGAGCCCACGCTGGCCGACATCGCCGCCCGGGTGGGTTCCGACGTGCCGGCCATGCTGGCCGGTGGGCCGGTGCTGATGCACGGACGCGGTGAGCGGACCGCGCCGGCCACGGTGTCCACCCTGTGGTGGGTCATGGTGACGTTGGGCTTCGGCATCCGCTCGCCCGATGCCTACCGGTGGTGGGACGAGGATGGGTCGCCCACCGGCCCCGACCCCCAACCGCTGCTGGACGCGGCAGAGGCGGGCGACGCTGGGGCCCTCGGGCCGCTGCTGTTCAACGACCTCGAGCCGCCCGTGTTCGCCCGTCACCGGGAGATCGCTCGGGCCAAGGACTCGCTCCTGGCCGCCGGCGCGCTGGGCGCGGTGATGAGCGGCAGCGGCTCTTCGGTCGGTGGGCTGGCTCGCGACCGGGAGCATGCGGAGCGCATCGCGGAGTTCCTGCCCGGAGCCATCGTGACCTTCGGGCCGCCGGCGACTTCGGGATAATCGGGGGCGACCGAGCATCGATCCGGGGTCGTCTAACGGTAAGACGCGGGCCTTTGGAGCCCTCGATGGAGGTTCGACTCCTCCCCCCGGAACGCTGCCCCGGAAAGCGCGGCTGTCTCGGGGCATCCGCCCTTGCCACGTGATGCGTCCGCCCGGTAGAACAGTGTCGCCCTCGAGCGAAGGATCACGGTGCCCGGAAGAACCCCGTCCCGCTCCCTGGCCGCGGTGGTGCTCGCGGCCGGGAAGGGCAAGCGGCTGAGGTCGGATCTGCCCAAGGTCCTCCACCCGGTCTGTGGTCGCCCCCTGTTGTGGCATGCGCTCCAGAACGCGCTGGCCGCCCGGCCGGCGCGGATCGTCGTGGTGGTCTCGAACGGCGCCGATCAGGTGGTGCGGGCCGTGCGCTCGTGGGCCATCGATCCCGACCCCGTCTTCGTGGATCAGGGGCAGCCGCTCGGCACCGGACACGCCGTGCTGAACGCCGAGCGGGCGGTGGGCCGGGTGGACGAGGTGCTGGTGGTGGGCGGTGACTTCGACCCGGTCGGCCCGCAGGACGTGCGGCGGCTGCTGCGCACCCACCGCCGGACCGGCTCGGCCGCCTCGATCCTGACCACCGAGGTCGACGAGCCGCGGGGCTACGCCCGGGTGGTCCGGAAGGGCTCACGGCTGCTCGAGATCGTGGAAGGGAGCGACGCTCCGGCCGAGCTCCGGGACCGGCGCGAGGTCTCCACGCTCGTGTTCGCCTTCCGCCGCGCCGACCTGTTCCGAGCGCTGCCGCTGGTGGGCAGGGAGAACCGGCAGCACGAGTACTACCTGAACGAGGTCTTCCCCATCCTGCTGGCGAAGGGGGAGCGCGTCTCGGCCGTCTCCGCGGACACCGGAGCCATGATGGGACCAAACTCCCGCGCCGACCTGGCTCGCCTGGGGGAGCTGCTCCGTCGTCGCGTGGCGGAGGCGCACATGGCGAGCGGCGTCGGCATCGTGGATCCCGCCACCACCTACATCGATGTGGGGGTCCGGATCGGTCGGGACACGGTGATCCTGCCGATGACCTTCCTGGAAGGGGAGACCCGGGTGGGATCCGGCTGTCGGATCGGACCGGGCACCCGGGTGATCCACTCCACCGTGGACGACGGGGCCGAGGTGCAGTTCTCGGTGGTGCGCGGCTCGGCGGTCGGCCCCGGTGCCCAGGTGGGCCCGTACGCCTCGCTGCGGCCGGGCACGGTCTTGGGGGAGGGGGCGAAGGCCGGCACGTTCGTGGAGATCAAGAAGTCACGGGTGGGGTCCGGGTCGAAGGTCCCGCACCTCACGTACGTGGGCGACGCGGTGATCGGCCGAGGGACGAACATCGGCGCCGCCACCGTGACGGTCAACTACGACGGGTATGAGAAGCATGGAACGGTGATCGGAGACGATGTGCGGATCGGTTCGGATACCATGCTCGTCGCCCCGGTGGAGGTGGGGGATCGAGCCGTGACGGGCGCGGGATCGGTGATCACGAAGGACGTGCCGCCGGGCGCGCTCGCCGTGGAGCGCTCGGAGCAACGGGTGGTCGAGGGGTACCGGGAGCGCAAGGACGCCGAGGCCCGAGCCAAGGGCAAGGGGAAGGCCGTGCACGAGGGGGAGCCCTGACCGTGGAGATCGTCACCAAGAAGCGGATGATGCTGTTCTCGGGGACCACGCACCCCGCGCTGGCGGCCGAGATCGCGGACCACCTCGGGCTGAGCCTCGCGCCCTGCAAGGTGTGGCGGTTCGCGTCGGGCGAGATCTATGCGCGCCCCGAGGAGAGCGTGCGCGGGTGCGACGTGTTCGTGATCCAGAGCCACGCCGACCCGGTGAACGAGTCGATCATGGAGCAGCTCGTCCTGCTCGATGCGATGAAGCGGGCCAGCGCGAAACGCATCACCGCGGTGGTCCCCTACTACGGGTACTCGCGCCAGGACAAGAAGGGGCTGGCCCGGGAGCCCATCTCGGCCAAGCTGGTGGCCGATCTGATCTCGGTGGCCGGGGCCGATCGGGTGGTCTCGGTGGACCTGCACAGCGGCCAGATCCAGGGATACTTCGACTTCCCCTTCGACCACTTGACCGCGCTGCCGGTGCTGTCCGACTACCTGACCAACCAGCTCGGCCTGCACGACGAGGACGTCGTCGTGGTGGCGCCCGACGCCGGCCGGATCAAGACGGCCGAGAAGCTCCGCGAGTACCTCCACGCCGACCTGGCGTTCATGTACAAGCGGCGTTCGCGGACCGAGGCGAACAAGATCGAGGAGATGGCCGTGGTCGGGGACGTGGAGGGGCGGCCGTGCATCCTGGTCGACGACATGATCGACACGGCGGGGACCGTGGCCAAGGGGGCCACGGCCCTGGCCCAACAGGGAGGCGGGCCGATCTACGCGGCGGCCACGCACCCGGTGCTCTCCGGCAAGGCGGCCCAGAACCTGGAGGAGGCGCCGATCCGCGAGGTCGTCGTCACGAACACCCTGCCCATCCCCGAGGAGAAGCGCTTCGACAAGCTGAAGATCCTGTCGATCGCGCCCCTGATCGGCGATGCGCTGCGCGCGGTGTTCGAGGACACGAGCGTCTCCGAGATCTTCCGCGGCGACAACCAGGTCTAGGGCTCGGCCCACCGGGCATCTCCACCCTCGATCGTCCCGGTCGGGACCCGCGACCCGTTGGTACGATGCCCGGCCGGAGGAGGAACGGATGGCCGAGCAGAAGCTCACAGCCGAGAAGCGGGAGGACAGCGGCAAGGGCGTGGCGCGCAAGCTCCGCGCCGCCGGCCGCGTCCCAGCCGTCCTCTACGGTCACGGGATGCAGGCCATGCCGCTGTCGGTCGATGCCAAGGAGCTCTTCCGGATCCTGCACACCGAGGCCGGGGCGAACGTGCTGATCGACCTGTTGATCGACGGGCAGAACCACCTGGCGCTGCCCCGCGAGGTACAACGCGACTACGTCCGGGATCGTCTCCTGCACGTGGACTTCTTGGCCGTGCGTCGCGACGTCAAGGTCGCGGTCGATGTTCGGGTCCAGGTGGTCGGCGAGTCGCCCGGTGTGAAGTCGGGCGGCGTGCTGGAGCACCAGCTGTGGGAGCTGCACGTCGAGTGCTTCCCACAGGACGTGCCCGACGCGATCGAGGCCGACATCTCGGCGCTCGAGGTCGGGGACTCCCTGAAGGTCGCCGACCTGAAGGTGTCGCCCGACGTCACCGTGCTCACGGCGGCCGACGAGACCGTGCTGGCCGTGGTGACCCCCCAGGTGCGCGTGGTGGAGGAAGAGGTCGAGGAGGAGGCCCTGGCCGAGGCCGAGGGCGCCACCGCGGAGGAGGCGGCCGAGGAGGCTGCCGAGGTCGCCGAACCCGGCGAGGCCGCCGCCGAGGAGGGCGGCGAGGGCTAGCCGGCGGGGACCGGGCCGGCCGGAGCCGCTCGCCCCATGACCTGGATCGTCGCCGGGCTGGGCAATCCCGGCGAACGCTTCGAACGGACCCGGCACAACCTGGGGCGGATGGTCGTCGACGAGCTCGCCCGCCGCGCCGGGGCGCGCTTCCGCAAGGTGCGGTTCCTGCCCCTCGACCTGGCCGAGGTCCACCAGGCGGGCCAGCCGGTGCTGCTGGGGAAGTCGCAACGCTTCTACAACGAGTCCGGTCCGGTGTACGCCTCGCTGGCCAGGAAGCGAGAGGTCGACCCGGGCCGCCTGGTGGCCGTCCACGACGACCTCGATCTGGCGTTCGGGGCGATGCGGGTGAAGCTCGGCGGCTCCACGGCCGGGAACCATGGACTCGATTCGCTGGTGGGCGGCCTGGGCACCGGGGACTTCCACCGGGTGCGCCTCGGGATCGGCCGCCCCCCCGGGCGCCAGGATCCGGTGGACTTCGTGCTCCAGCCGTTCCCCGGGCGCCTGGAGGCGGACGTGGCGGTCCTCGTGGACGACGCCGCCGACGCGGTGCTGTCGTTGATCGGGGATGGCCTCGGTCCCACGCAGGACCGCTTCAATCGCTCGGGCCCCCGGTAGACTGGTCCAGAAGGCCCCGTCGCAGCGCGACGAGGCCTCTTCGCGCTGTCCCGCGGAGGTCGGCAGGTGCTGGAACGCGTGCTGGATGCGCTGATCGCTTCGGAGCCCTTCGAGCGGCTCCTGGTGGAGCGCGCCCGCCCCATCGTGGCTCGGGCGGAGGCCGGCGGCGACGTCCTGCTGGCCTCCCTGGCCCGCGCCCTGGACTCGCCGCTGGTGGCCGTGGCCCCCGGACCCAGGGAAGCCGAGGCCCTGGCCCACGGGGTCCGAGCGTTCCTGGGCCCGCGCGGGGCGGCGCTCTTCCCCGCCTGGGAGGCGCTGCCCTACGAGGGCATCAGCCCGAGCCCAGAGACGGCGGCACGCCGCGCGGAGGCGGCTCGAGCGCTGCGTCGGGCGCACGGTCCCTTCGTGCTGGTGACGCCGGCCCACGCCGCCCTGCAGGGGCTGGTGCCGACCCTCGGCGAGCGCGAACCGCTCGTGCTGGCCGAGGGGCAGACCTTCGCCTCGGACCGCCTGGCGCAGCAGCTGGTGGAGCTCGGGTACGTCCGATCGGAGGTGGTGGAGCACCGGGGGGAGTTCGCGGTCCGAGGCGGGATCGTCGACGTGTTCCCCGGGACCGTCCGCCGCCCGGTCCGGGTGGAGCTGTTCGGAGACGACGTGGAGTCCCTGCGCGAGTTCGTCCCGGCCACCCAGCTGTCCACGGACGCGATCGCCCGGGTCGAGGTCTTCCCGGTGCGCGAGCTCACCTCCACGGCGGAGCTGCGGGAACGAGCCGAGCACCTGGCCCCCCGGTTCACCGACCGGTTCCGTGACGCGCTCACGCGATTCGCCGACGGCCTGTGGTTCGAGGGCATGGAGGCGCTGGCGCCGTTGCTGTTCGACCGGCTGCCCACCATCGGCGACCTGCTGCCTCACGGCTGTTGGGTGGTGCTGTCCCAGGCGCGAAGGACCATGGACCGAGCGCGCCAGGCCCTCGACGAGGCCGAGCAGCTCGCCGAGGCCTCCGGGTGGCCGGGCCCGCCGGTGCTGCGCCCGCTCGATGACGTCCTCCAGGACCGGACCCGGCTCCACCTGACCGAGTTCGCCGAGGGCATCGACCTGGGCTTGGAGGGCTGGGGCACGGCCCAGGGCAACGCGCCCGAGCTGGCCGAGCGGCTCCTCGATCTGGCGGGGCGGGGGTACCGGGTGGTGGTGACCGCGGGCGCCCACGGCAGCCTGGAGCGGGCCCGCGAGGTGATCTCCGAGCGTGGGCTGAGCCTCGACGGCGACGCCCGGGCCGCGGCCTGGGCGGTGGAGGCCGATCTGGCCGGTGGGTTCGTGTTCCCGCCCGGTCGTCTGGCCGTGGCCACCGAGGAGGATCTGTTCGGGACGCGCCGGCACACGCGCTCGGCACCGCGGATCACGAAGCGTCGGGCCGACGCCCTCGCGCTCGAGCTGCAGCCGGGCGACTTCGCGGTGCATCGGGTCCACGGCGTGGGGCGGTTCGTGGGGGTCCAGCGCCGGGCCGTGGCCGGCGCCGAGCGCGACTACCTGGTCCTCGAGTACGCGGCGGGCGATCGGCTCTCGGTCCCCACCGACCAGGTGGGGATGGTGGCCAAGTACCTGGGCGGAGAGACGCCCCGCCTGACCCGGCTGGGCACCAACGACTGGGTCCGCACCACCGGCCGGGTGAAACGCGCGGTCAAGGACATGGCCGGCGAGCTGGTCCGGCTGTACTCGGTGCGCCTGAGCGTGGAGGGGCACCCCTTCGGTCCGGACGCGCCGTGGCAGCGGGAGATGGAGGACGCCTTCCCACACGAGGAGACCCACGATCAGGCCTCGGCCATCGATGAGGTCAAGCGGGACATGGAGCGGCCCAGGCCCATGGACCGCCTGATCTGCGGCGACGTCGGCTACGGGAAGACCGAGATCGCCGTTCGGGCCGCCTTCAAGGCGGTGATGGACGGCAAGCAGGTGGCGGTGCTGGTGCCCACCACGCTCCTGGCCGAGCAGCATTTCGTGACCTTCTCCGAGCGGTTCGCCCCCTTCCCGGTCAGGGTGGCGATGCTGTCTCGGTTCCTGTCCCAGGCCGAGCAGCAGCGGGTGGTGGAGGACGTCGCCGCCGGCCGGGTGGACGTGGTGGTCGGCACCCACCGGCTCCTGTCCAAGGATCTGCGGTTCCACGATCTGGGCCTGCTGGTGGTGGACGAGGAGCAGCGGTTCGGCGTGTCCCACAAGGAACGGCTGAAGAGCCTGCGCGCCCACGTGGACGTGCTCACGATGACCGCCACGCCGATCCCGCGGACCCTGGAGATGGCCCTCACCGGGATCCGGGACATGAGCGTGGTGGACACGCCGCCCGAGGATCGGCAGCCGGTGCTCACGTACGTGGGCCCGTACGCCGAGGACCTGGCCCTGGGGGCGGTTCGGCGGGAGCTGCTGCGGGGCGGGCAGATCTTCTGGGTCCACAACCGGGTCGCCACCCTGGACCGGCAGGCCGCCTGGATCGCCGAACAGGTGCCGGAGGCCCGGATCGTCGTGGCCCACGGACAGATGGACGAGGAGCTGCTCGAGAAGCAGATGCTCCGGTTCTGGGATCGCGATGCCGACGTGCTGGTCTGCACCACGATCATCGAGTCCGGTCTGGACGTGCCGAGCGCGAACACCCTGGTCGTGGACCGGGCCGACCGGCTCGGCCTCTCGCAGATGTACCAGCTGCGGGGCCGGGTGGGACGCTCCACCGAGCGGGCGTTCTCCTACTTCTTCTTCCCGCCCGCCCAGAGCCTGACCGAGGAGGCCCACGAGCGCCTGTCCACCATCAGCCGGCACACCGCCCTCGGCAGCGGGTTCCAGATCGCCCTGCGGGACCTCGAGATCCGGGGGGCCGGCAACATCCTCGGCGCCGAGCAGCACGGACACATCGCCGCGGTGGGGTTCGACACGTACGCCCGGCTCCTCCGCGAGTCGGTGGCCGAGATGAAGGGCGAGCCCCTGCCGGAGGAGCGCGACATCCGGGTGGACCTGCCGGTGAAGGCGTTCATCCCGGTGGGCTGGGTGGGTCAGGAGGCGCTCCGGCTGGAGCTGTACCGCAACATCGCCACGGCCGGCGATCACGAGCGGTTGTCCGAGGTCCGGGCCGAAGCCGAGGACCGGTTCGGTCAGCTGCCCCCGGAGGTGTCGACCCTGCTCGACGTGGCGTCGCTGCGGATCACGTGCGAGCGCCTCGGCGTGCAGGAGGTCTCCACCTACCGGCAGCAGGTCCGGGTGAAGCCGTTCCCGCTCACCGAGGCCCGGGAGCTGGACCTGGCCCTGACCGTGCCGGGGGCGAGCTACCACCGCACCACCGGAACCCTGAACCTGGTGCCGGAGCGGGTCGCCGGGGCCGACCTCCCGAGCTGGGTGGAACGCGCCCTCCGGGCCACGGGATCCGGCGCCACCTCTGTTACCATCGCGCGCTGATGCAACGCTTCCTCCGCCCGCTGGTCCCGTTGGTGCTCGCCCCGCTGATCCTGACGGCCTGCGCTTCCTCCCGGCCGGCCGCCGCAACGGTGGACGGCCAGAGCATCACCGACACGCAACTGTCCCAGGACATGGTGTTCTTCCGGTTCCTGTCGGATCTGTCGCAGCAGTCCTGCGGCGGCCCACCGGTGCAGGGCGAGTCCGCAGAGGCCTCGTGCGCGCGGTTCACGCTCGGGAACCTGATCCAGGAGGATCTGGTGAAGGGCTACGCCCAGAGCCACCACCTCTCGGTCCCCGAGGCCACCGTCACCAACGCGCTCACGCAGCTGGAGTCCACCGTGGGCGGGGCGAAGCAGCTCGACTCGCAGCTGAAGGCCGCGGGGATGACCCGAGCGGACCTCACCGCGCTGGCTCGCCGGCTCCTGCTCTTCGACCAGGTGCAGAAGTCGGTGGCCGCCCAGCGCGTGTCGCAGCAACAGCTCCGGCAGGTCTACCTGCAGCAGATCACGAGCTTCACCCAGCTCGATGTCCGGCACATCCTGGTCAAGACCGAGGCTCAGGCGCAGCGCATCGAGCGGCAGGTGAACGCGAAGAACTTCGGGGACCTGGCGAAGAAGTACTCCACGGACACCCAGTCGGCCGCGAACGGCGGTGATCTCGGCACCATCGCCTGGTCCACGTTCACCCAGAGCTACGATGCGGATTTCGTCCGGGCCACCCTGAAGCTCAAGCCGGGACAGATCAGCCCACCGGTCAGGACACAGTTCGGGTGGCACATCATCCAGCTGGTGAGCCGGAAGGTCCAGCCGTTCAACGCGGTCGAGGACCAGCTCCGCCAGTCGCTGGGGTCGCAGGCGTTCGCCAGCTGGCTGCAGCAGCGGCTGGCGGACGCGGACATCTCCGTGAACCCGAAGTACGGGCGCCTGGATCGGAACTCGGGCGAAGTGGTGCCGGTGCGGACCACCGCGACCGGGTCCGAGGCGCCGACCAGCCCGGCCCCCGCGGCCTCGGCCACGCCGTGACCACCGCCGATCCGGCCCACGACCCGCTCGCGCACGTCCCGTCCGGCCCGGTCCCATCCAGCCAGCAAGGTGAGCGCCTGCTCGACCTGGTTCGGGTCATGGCCCGGCTGCGCGGTCCCGGGGGATGTCCGTGGGACCGCGAGCAGACCCACCGTTCGCTGGCCCGACATCTCCTGGAAGAGACCCATGAGGTCCTGGAGGCGATCGACGCCGACGACCGTGATCGGCTCCGCGAGGAGCTCGGTGACGTGCTCCTCCAGGTGGCTTTCCACGCCCAGATGGCGGCGGACGAGGGTGCCTGGGATGTCGATGACGTGGCCCGGGGCATCGTGGAGAAGCTGATCCGCCGGCACCCTCACGTGTTCGGCGACGTCGAGGTCTCGGGCGCCGACGAGGTGCTGGTCAACTGGGAGCGGATCAAGCAGGAGGAGAAGGGCCCGAAAGGCGTGGACGAGGACATCCCGCCGACGCTTCCTTCGTTGGCTCGGGCCGCCAAGGTCCTGCGGCGGGCCGCCGGGTGGGGCTTCGCCTGGCGTTCCCTCGACGGCGCGTTGGACGCCCTGAAGGAGGAGATCGACGAGCTCGAGCACCACACCAGCCCTCGGAACGCCGAGGAGGAGATCGGCGACGTCCTGTTCGCCACGGTGGCGGTGGCCCGGACCCTCGGGGTGGATGCCGAGAGCGCCCTCCGCCGGACCATCAGGGGGTTCGCCGACCGCTACGAGCGGTTCACGGCGCTCGTGGCAGCGCGGGGTCTGGACCTCGAGGCCATCTCGGAGCAGGAGATCCGCGACCTGTTCCGCCGGGCCCGCTGAGCGCGGGGCGGACGAAGCTGCATGGTCGATCGGTCTCCCCCGGACGGAGGAACGCCCCTGTGGGCCGCATGAGGCCGTACGAATCCGTCGTCCGAGCGCTCATGCTTGGGCGGGCGATGCGCCGATAACCCCCGTGAGCGGTCCCGTGACGAGCGGTGACTGGCCAGGGACCGCATGACCACGGTGCACGCAGGGCCTCGATCCTTCCGACGCGGTGCGGACCCCCTGTCGCGTGAAGCGCTGTTCCGCCAGGTGGGGAGCCTGGTCGGCGCGGTCGTGCTGGGGTTCCTGTCCGTGGCCATGCGCGACGCCACCGGGGCGGAGGGGGGGATCCTGCTGCGGGCCTCCACCCTGACCGCGGTCGCCGTGATGGCCATCATGGTGATCCCGTGGAGCCGGGTCCCCGAGGCGTTCCACGTCCTGGTCCCCTTCGCCTACCTCGGCGCCGTCTACCTGGTGCAGAGCGCGACCGGCGGACCGTACTCCTCCTACGGGCAGCTGGCCCTGCTCCCGGTGTTCTGGGTGGCCGTGTTCGGCCGGCCCCGCGAGCTGGGCCTGGTGGTGCTCGGCGCGGGCGTGGCGCTGGGGGCTCCGGTGGTGGTGGCCGGCGGGAACGTGCACGACTGGGCCCGGCTCGCGACCCTGCTGTCGGTCGGCACGGGGATGGCCCTTCTCGTGTACCGCTTCTTCGATGGTCTGCGCCACCAGACCACCCGCCTGCAGGTGCTGGCCGGAACCGATCCCCTGACCGGCGCGGCCAACCGGCGGGCCTGGGACCAGGAGCTGGCCGGCGCGCTGATCCGGGCCACCCGGGACGGCCGCCCGGTCTGCGTGGCCCTGGTCGACCTGGACGACTTCAAGGGCTTCAACGACTCGAACGGCCACCAGGCGGGGGACCGGTTGCTGAGGCAGGTCGCCGGAGCCTGGCAGAACCAGCTGCGGGCCAGCGACATCCTGGCCCGGATCGGCGGTGACGAGTTCGGGATCCTCCTGCCCGGGTGCCCGCTCGACATGGCCGCCACCATCGTGCGGCGGCTGCGGGACTCCGTGCCCGCGGCCCGGTGCTCGATCGGCGTGGCGGAGTGGGACCACCGGGAGCCGGTGGAGCGGCTGGTGGCCAGGGTCGACGCCGCCCTGTACGAGGCCAAGGCGGCGGGGCGTGACCGCGTGGTGATCCTCCCCGAGACGGGGAGCACGGGGGTGCTTCCCGATCGGGACGCGGCCGGGGGACCGCAGGGACCGGACGGGTAGGCCGACCGCGGGAGGTCCATCGCCATCTCCCCCGATCGCAGGGTGCGGGTTGTACGATCGACCCCGCATGCCTGCGATCGCCTCGCTCACCGCGCGCCAGATCCTGGATTCGCGCGGCGACCCCACCGTGGAGGTGGATGCCGTCCTCGAGGACGGCGCGTTCGGACGCGCCTCCGTCCCGTCCGGAGCCTCCACCGGGCAGCACGAGGCTCTCGAGCTCCGTGACGGGGACCCCTCGCGGTTCGGTGGCAAGGGCGTCCTGCGGGCGGTGGCGAACGTGACCGACACCATCGCCGAGGCGGTCGAGGGGATGGAGGGTCTCGACCAGCGCGGGCTCGATGCGGCCCTCCTGGAGCTGGA
>DASQQQ010000273.1:0-2504 GCA_035643355.1 Actinomycetota bacterium
GGCGACCAGCTTTGAGCCCCCGATCAGCAGCAGCAGGACCAGCAGGATGGCCAAACCGGCCGGCGTCAGGAAGCGCTTCCAGCGTTCGTAGCTGGCACCGATCGCGTACCCGAGGATCGAGTGCCCGACGCCCCACAGGACCGCGCCTGCCAGGTCGTACAGGAAGAACCGTCGCCAGGGCATCCTCGCCACCCCGGCCAGGATGAACCCCACGCTGCGGACGACGGGGATGAACCGGCCCAGGAACACCGTCTTGCCCCCGTGCGCCTGGTAGTAGCGGTCGGCCCGGTCCAGGCGTTGGGGGGTCACCAGCACCTTGCGTCCGTGGCGCTCGAGGAAGCCGCGGCCGAACCGCCGGCCGATCAGGAAACCGACGTTGTCGCCGACGACCGCCCCGAGGCACGCCGCGACCGCCACCCAGGCCAGGTCCAGGTTCCCGATCCGCGCATAGAATCCGCCGACGATGACCAGCGTCTCGCCGGGCACGATCACCCCGGCCCCCACCGAGTTCTCCAGGAGTGTGGCGACGCCGACGATCACGTATCCCCAGGGCACCGACAGGTACGGACGCAGGAGATCGACGATGCGCTCGACCACTGGAGGCAAGTATAGGTTGGGGCCGTTGCCCGAGTGCCCGTGACGGCGCGCAGATGACCCCGCTCCGGGCGGCGGCGGCCGTCCTGGTCGGACTGGTGGCCGGGGTGCTCTCCGGGCTGTTCGGCGTGGGGGGGAGCATCGTCACCACGCCGGCCATCAACGTGCTCCTGGGCGGGACGGCGATCCAGGCCGTGGGGACGCCGCTGCCGGTGACGTTCCCCACCGCTCTGGCGGGGGCCGTGGCCTACGCTCGGGCACGACAGCTCAGCTGGCGGGCGTTCCGATGGGCCGCCATCCCGGGGATCGCGGGCGCGGTCGGGGGGGCCTGGCTCACCGACTTCGTCAACCCGCACATCCTGCTGGTGATCACGGCCGTCCTGATCGGCTGGACCGCGGTGCGGGTGGTGCGTGGACGGCCCGCTCGGGTGTCCTGGGAGCTCGGCAAGACCCAGGGGTGGATCTACGGGATGGTGGGGTTGGTGGCCGGGTTCGTGTCCGGGCTGCTGGGGGTGGGCGGAGGGATCATCTTCGTCCCGGCCTTCGCCCTGCTCATCGGCATGCCGCTGAAGCGCTCCCTGGGGACGTCGCTGGTGACGATCACCGCGATCGTGATCCCCGGCACGGTGGTCCACGGCCTGCTCGGGCACATCGACTGGGCCATCGCGCTGTTCCTCACGGTCGGCGTGATCCCCGGAGCCAGCCTGGGCGCGAGGATCGCCCTGCGGACCCGCGACCGCACGCTGCGGGGGGCGGTGGGGGCCTTCCTCATGACGATCGCGGTCCTCTACGGCATCCGCGAGGTCGCGGCCCTGCTGGCGGGCCGCGGGTAGGATGGGTCGGTCGACGATGCACCGGCTCGCCGCACTCCTCCTGGTCTGGGTCGCCGTGCTCCTGGTGCCCCTCCCCACCGCCTCCGCGCAGGACGCGGGGGCCATCCGACTGACCCTCGTCTCCCAGACGCCGTGGAACACCATCCGCGACCAGGTGCTCGAGGTTCGCGTGCGGGCGCAGAACACGGGCGACGCACCGGTCAAGGACCTCTCCCTGGGCCTCACGATGTTCGGGCCGCTCTTCAGCCGGACCGCGTACGAGACCTCCCTGACCCAGGATCCGCCCAGCGCCGTGATCGCCTTCCAGACGTTCACCCCGCAGGGCGACCTCCCGGCGGGCGGATCTCGCGTCTTCCGCGTGGCCCTGGACCTCTCCACCGCGGCCGTGTCGCGGACCCAGTCCCTGGTGTACCCGCTGCGCGTCGAGCTCCGCAGCGGCTTCACCACGCTGGCGGCCCTGCGGACCCCGGTGATCTTCCTGGTCCGCCGCCCCGAGACCCCCTTGTCGCTCGCCTGGACCTTCGTCCTGACCCACCCGATCGATCTGCGGCCCGACGGCGTCTTCCGCTCGCCGGACCTGGAACAGCAGCTGACTCGGGGCAGTCGGCTGGCCGGCGAGCTGCGAGCGCTGACCGGCCTGGTGCAGGGCCGTTCCTCGGCCCCGGTCGACGTGGTGGTGGGGCCCATGCTCGTGAGCCAGCTGGCGATGATGGCCTCGGGCTACCGGGTGGTCCACGGGGCCAGCGTGCGCCAGGTCGCGAAGGGGACCGACGGATCGGCCCTCGCGGCCGAGGCCCTGTCGAACCTGCGCACGATCGGGGGCGCGCCCCAGGTGGAGCTCTCGGCCACGCCGTACTCCGAGGCCCAGGTCCCGTCCCTCGAGTCCGGAGGACTGGCCCGCGACCTGGCCGCCCAGGTGACCCGGGGACGCGAGGTCCTCTCCAGCACCCTGTCCGGCACGCCGGATCCGTCGATCCTCCGTCCTCCGGACTCGGCCGTGGATCCGGGGAGCCTGGAGGCGCTTCCCCCCCAGGGCGTCTCCCTCCTGCTGCTGGATCCCGGGGCGGCCCCTCAGGC
>DASQQQ010000274.1:0-2540 GCA_035643355.1 Actinomycetota bacterium
GCGGGTCCGGGCCTGCGTCCGCGTCAGTGGTACGCGGCAGGAGCGCGCCTGATCGGGGGCTGCTGCGGCACCGGCCCCGAGGACATCCGGGGGATCGCCACCGCGCTGGGGCGGTGACCGGCTCTCAGCGCACGAGGTAGATCACGGCCACGATCACCCCGATCGCCACCACCACGCGCCGAAGGGCCGACGGGCTGATGCGGCCGGCCAGGCGCCCCCCCAGCACGCCTCCCACAACCGCTCCGATCGCCATGGTGAGGGCCACCGTCCAGACCACCTTGCCCGAGAAGAGGAAGAACAGGGCCGCCGTGATGTTCACCGCGAAGGACACGGCCTGCTTGAGGGCGTTGATCCTGGTCAGCGTGTCGTCGATCACCAGGCCGAGCACGGCCAGCAGGATCACGCCGAGGCCGGCCCCGAAGTACCCTCCGTAGACGGACGCGGCGAACGCCGGCACCACCACCCAGGCCTCCCGGATCGATCGTTCTCCGATCGTTCCGGTCGATCCGCGCATGCCGGCGCTCACCCGGCGCGAGACCAACGCGCGCAGCCGCTCCTGCACGGCCAGCAGCAGCGACGCCAGCAGGATCAGGTACGGCACCAGGGCGCGGAAGAGTCCCTCCGAGGTCAGCAGGAGCGCCACCCCGCCCGTCAGGCCACCCAGGACGCCGGCCGGCACCACGAGCCACATCCGCCGCGCCTGGCCATGGAGGTCCCGTCGCTGCGCGAGCGTCCCGCCCAGGTAGCCGGGCGACAGGGCGACGGTGTTGGTGACGTTGGCCCGCACCGCGGGGATCCCGACCGCGGTGAGGGTGGGGAACGTGATCAGCGTCCCTCCGCCCGCGAGGGCGTTGATCGCGCCCCCCGCGACGGCTGCGGCGGCCACCCCCAGCTGATCGAGGGACCCGATCGTCACGCCAACGCCTCTCCTCCGCCGCCCGCGAGCATCGCGGCGTCCTGTGCCAACGGTCCGGACCATACAGGCTGGGGACGGTCCCGGCTCGGAGCACCGCTCCTCATCGCCCCCCTTGCCGCAACACGATCGCCACGAACGATCCGCTCCCCAACTGAACCGGTGCGGGGACCAGAGACGAAGCACAGGTGTGGGGGACGATCCACCGTACCCCCGGAGCCATCCGAGGAGATGATGCCGTCCGTGTGGAGTCCGACCGTCGAGCAGTTCGAGGAGCACTATCAGTTGTCCTGTCGCCGCTGCGGGCATCGCTGGCCGTTGGTGTACACGGTCCGCCGGCAGATGGAGCCCGACGGCGACAGTCAGGAGGTCTACTTCCGGCGGGGTCTGCCCGCCAGCTCGCCCTGGGCGGGGCGTCCCTGCCCTCGATGCGCCGATCAACGCGTGGATGTTCGGATGACGCACCGACGGCCGCTCCCACCGCTGCGCTCGGCCGGCTGAGCTTCGCCGGCCGAGCTCCGGGCGGCCCGACGATGGTAGCGTCCGCAGCAACCGCCGCATGGAGGCCGTGACCGTCGTGAACCTGGATGGAGCCGTGTGCCTGGTCACGGGCGCTTCCAGCGGCATCGGACGCGCCCTGGCCCCGCGGCTGTCCGTCGCCGGCGCCAAGGTGGTGGTCCTGGGCCGGGACGGCCCGGCCCTCCAAGGCGTCGCGGCCCGGTCCGGTGGGACGGTGGTGGTGGCGGATCTGGCTCGGGAGGGGGCTCCGGCCGAGGCGGCGGATCAGGCGCTCCGGGCCCACGGGCGTGTCGACGTCCTCGTGAACAACGCGGGGATTGGGCTGACCGGGGCGCTCCTGGACACCGACCCCGACGCGGCCGAGCACGCGCTCACGGTCGACCTGATCGCTCCGGTGCTCCTCACCCGGGCCCTCCTGCCGGGCATGCGAGAGCGGGGACGGGGACGGGTGGTGAACGTCGCCTCGATCGCTGGGCACGTGGGCGTGCCCGAGGAAGCCGTCTACGCGGCCGCGAAGGCCGGGCTGGTGATCTTCAGCGAGAGCCTGCGCCAGGAGCTCCGGGGCACCGGTGTCGGCGTCACCGTGATCTCACCGGGCGCCGTACGGACGGCCTTCCACGAGCGCGAGGGCCGACCCTACGACCGGCGGTTCCCCACGCTCCTGTCCGCCGACCGGGTCGCTCGGGTCACGGTCGACGCGCTGGCCCACGACCGCGAGCGGGTCTTCGTCCCCCGATGGATGGCCTTCCCCGCATGGCTGCACGGCGCCGCCCCCCGCCTGTACGAGCGGCTGGCGGAGCGCTACGGCTCCCGGTGAGCCGGAGCCGGGTCAGCCCCCCACCACCGCCCGCATCGACTCCTTGAGGGAGTGCGTGGTGGCCATCACGGCCGTCGGCTCGTAACCGCAGTGCGCCATGCAGTTGCGGCACTGGACGTTGTCGCTGTGCCGACCGTAGTTGGACCAGTCGGTGGTCTCCACCAGCTCCTGGTACGTGTCGCAGTACCCGTCCGACTGGAGATAGCAGGGGCGCTGCCACCCGAAGATCGTGTAGCAAGGGATGCCCCACGGGGTGCACTCGTAGTCGACCTTGCCCTCCAGGAAGTCCAG
>DASQQQ010000275.1:0-9861 GCA_035643355.1 Actinomycetota bacterium
GTACCGCACCGGTAGGGAGCGCCCCGCCGGCGGGTGGGAGCTGTGGACCTGGCTGTTCATGCGGATCAGCGGAGTGGTGCTCCTGTGGCTGGCGGTGGGCCACGTCCTGATCATGCACGTGTTGGGTGGCGGTGTGGGGCGCGTGGACTTCGCGTTCGTCGCCGCCCGGTGGCAGAGCCCCTTCTGGCGGACCTGGGACTGGGCGCTGCTGTCGCTCGCGCTGCTGCATGGGATCAACGGGCTGCGGGTGGTGGTGCAGGACTACGTTCGGCCGGTGGCCTGGCGGTTCGCCGTGAACATGTTCTTCTACGTGCTGGGCTTCCTGCTGTTCGTCCTCGGTACCGTGATCGTGTTCACGTTCGATCCGAGCAGGTGGCCGGGGGTGTCCTGACGTGGCCGTGATCCACGAGTACGAGTGCGTGATCGTGGGCGCGGGCGGGGCCGGGATGCGCGCGGCCATCGAGGCCTCGGACCGGACACGCACCGCGGTGATCTCGAAGCTCTACCCCACCCGTTCCCACACCGGGACGGCGCAGGGTGGCGTCTGTGCCGCGCTCGGCAACGTGGAGGAGGATTCCCCGGAGTGGCACGCCTTCGACACGGTGAAGGGCGGGGACTACCTGGTGGACCAGCCCGCGGCCCAGCTGATGTGCGAGGAAGCGATCCACGCGATCTACGAGCTGGAGCACTGGGGGCTGCCGTTCAACAGGACGCCCCAAGGGCGGATCGACCAGCGGCGGTTCGGCGGTCATACCCGCAACCACGGCGAGGCACCGGTGAGACGGGCCTGCTACGCGGCCGACCGCACCGGCCACATGATCCTGCAGACGCTCTACCAGCAGTGCGTGAAGCGGGGGGTGCGGTTCTTCAACGAGTTCTACGTGCTCGACCTGTTGATGAACGAGGGCCGCACGGCCGGCGTGGTGGCCTATGAGCTGGCCACCGGAGAGCTCCACGTGTTCCGGGCCACATCGGTGCTGTTCGCCACCGGCGGTTCGGGCCGCATGTTCAAGGTCTCCTCGAACGCCCACACGCTGACCGGGGACGGACAGGCCGTCGTGTACCGCCGCGGCGTTCCCCTGGAGGACATGGAGTTCTTCCAGTTCCACCCCACCGGCGTCTACAAGATGGGCATCCTCCTGTCTGAGGCGGTCCGGGGGGAGGGCGGCATCCTGCTGAACAGCGAGGGGGAGCGGTTCATGGAGCGCTACGCCCCCACCGTCAAGGACCTGGCGCCGCGCGACCTGGTCTCCCGGGCCATCTTCCAGGAGGTCCAGGAAGGCCGGGGCATCGGTCCGGGCAAGGATGGCGTGTACCTGGACGTTCGGCACCTCCCCCGGGACGTGATCGAGGAGAAGCTCCCCGACGTCACCGAGTTCGCCCGCATCTACCTGGGCGTCGAGCCCACCACGGAGCCGGTCCCGATCCAGCCCACCGCCCACTACACGATGGGCGGGATCCCCACGGACGTGGACGGCGTGGTGGTGACCGGCGAGGACGAGACCCCCGTGCCGGGCCTGTACGCGGCGGGCGAGTGCGCCTGCGTCAGCGTCCACGGCGCGAACCGGCTGGGGACGAACTCCCTGCTGGACATCGTGGTCTTCGGCCGGCGGGGCGGCCGGCAGATGGCCGAGTTCGCGCGCGAGGCCGATCCGGTGGAGCCCCCCGAGGAGGCCGAGGCCTTCGTCCGGGGGATGCTCGGTGAGCTGCTGGCCCGCAGCAGCGGAGAGAACACGGCCGACATCCGCTCGGAGCTGCAGGACAGCATGTACGACCTGGCGTTCGTGGTTCGCACGGAGCAGTCCCTGCGCAAGATGGCCGAGATCCTGAAGGGCCTGCAGGAGCGCTTCGACCGGGCCCCCGTCCAGGACAAGGGCTCCCGCTACAACACGGACCTGATGGAGACGGTGGAGCTCGGGTTCCTGCTGGACAACGCCGAGGCGCTGGTGGCCTCGGCCCTGGCTCGCGAAGAGAGCCGCGGCGCGCACTACCGCGAGGACCACCCGATCCGCGACGACGATCACTGGCTGAAGCACACGCTGGCCACCCGGGAGGCGGACGGGTCCGTCCGCCTCGACTACAAGCCGGTCCAGCTGGGCCCCTACGTCCCGATGGAGAGGAAGTACTGATGGCGGCGGGCGAGCAGCTCGGCGACGTGCTGGACGCCTCCGAGGAGCGGCGAGCCGGGGCCAGCGGCAAGGTCTCGCTCACGCTCAAGATCCGTCGGTACAACCCGGAGCTCCGGGGCGAGGAGTCGTGGTGGGACGAGTTCACCATCGAGGCCCACCCGAACGACCGTCTCCTGGATGCCCTGCACGAGGTGAAGTGGCATCACGACGGGACCCTCGCCGTCCGGCGGTCGTGCGCGCACGGCATCTGTGGCTCCGACGCCATGATGGTGAACGGGAAGAACCGTCTGGCCTGCAAGGTGCTGGTCCGTGAGGTCGTGCCTCACGTGACCGTCGAACCGATCCGCGGCCTGCCGGTGCTGAAGGACCTCTATGTGGACATGGAGCCCTTCTTCGCCGGCTACCGATCGATCATCCCCTACCTGGTGAACGACGAGGGCGAGCCCGAACGCGAGCGCCTGCAGTCGCCCGAGGAGCGGCACCGGTTCGACGACACCACGAAGTGCATCCTCTGCGGGATCTGCACCACGTCCTGCCCGATCTTCTGGGGCGACGAGGCCTACGTGGGACCGGCCGCCATCGTGAACGCCCACCGCTTCATCTACGACAGCCGGGACCGAGCCGGGAGCGAGCGCCTGAAGATCCTCTCGGAGAAGACCGGCGTCTTCCGGTGCCGCACCACCTTCAACTGCACCGAGGCCTGCCCCCGCGGGATCGAGGTGACCAAGGCGATCCAGGACGTGAAGCGCTCGATCCTGTTCGACCGCTTCTGAGCCCTGCCCCACCCGCCTCCCGGGTGCGGGACGCCGGGAACACCCCGGCCGGCCACGTCCCGAGGATCCTTCGATATCGTGCGGCCATGGCCCATCTGGTGACCCTGATCCCCGGCGATGGCATCGGTCCCGAGGTCGCCCAGGCCGCCCGCCGGGTGCTCGATGCCACCGGGGTGGGGTTCGAGTGGGTGGTCGAGCAGGCCGGGGCCGCCGTGCTGGAGCGGGAGGGCACCACGCTCCCCGACCGTGTGCTCGAGCAGATCCGACGCAGCCGGGTGGCGATCAAGGGACCGATCACCACGCCGGTGGGCCGCGGCTTCCGCAGCGTGAACGTGGCCTTGCGGCACGACCTGGATCTGTTCGCGGCCGTGCGACCGTCCCGCTCCCTGCCCGGGGTCCCCACCCGGTACCCGGACGTGGACCTGGTGGTGATCCGCGAGAACACGGAGGACCTGTACGCGGGCATCGAGTTCGAGGCAGGAGCTCCCGAGACGGATCGGCTCCGGGCCCGGCTGCACCAGCTGGCCGGGGCGGACCTGCGGCAGGACGCGGGCATCACGCTCAAGCCGATCTCGGTCAGCGGGGCTCGCCGGATCGTGCGGTTCGCGTTCGAGCACGCGCGGGCCAACGGGCGCCGGAGGGTGACCCTCGGGCACAAGGCGAACATCATGCTGTTCTCCGACGGGCTGTTTTTGGACATCGCGCGCCGGGAGGCGCCCGCGTACGCGGACGTGGGGTTCGAGGAGATGCAGATCGACCAGCTCTCGATGCGCCTGACCCGCTCGCCGGCCGACTTCGATGTCCTGCTGCTACCCAACCTCTACGGCGACATCCTCTCGGACCTCTGCGCCGGGCTCGTCGGAGGTCTGGGCCTGGCGGCCGGCGCGAACCTCGGCTGGGAGTACGCGGTCTTCGAGCCCGTGCACGGGAGCGCCCCCGACATCGCCGGCCGAGGTCTGGCCAACCCGGTCGCGATGATCCTGTCCGGGGTGATGATGCTCCGTCACCTGGGCGAGACGGCCGCCGCCGACGCGGTGCGCTCCGCGGTCGATCGGGTCCTGCTGGAGGGGGAGGCCCGGACACGGGACCTGGGCGGCAGCGCATCCACGGAGGAGGTGGCGACGGCAGTGACGAAGGCCCTGAGCGCCCCGGGTCGGTCGGGGTGGTCAGACGGGCCCCAGCGCGCTAGAAATCAAGGGTAGACGTCCACGGGAGGTCCGGTATGACCGCGAAGGTCGGAGACAGGATCGTCGTCGAGTCCGAGACCGTCGGCCAACCGATCCGTGAGGGCGAGATCCTCGAGGTCCTCGAGGGCGAGGTGGGGATCCGCTACCGCGTGCGGTGGGAGGACGGACACGAGACGATCTTCACGCCCAGTGGAGGGAGCGCGAGGATCGTCTCGGCCGAGAGCGCCCGGCGTTAGCCGAGAGCTCGGCCGATCTCAGTGCGAGTGGTGCTGCCCGGGATCCCGACCGGGATCCTCCGATGGGAGCTGTCAACAGCCGGGTTCGCCATCGTGCCCGCAGCAGCCCTTGAGCAGCACCACGGCACGGAACCGGTTCCGCGCCGTGAGCCAGAGCTTGGTCCCGAGCGGTCCCTGGTAGCTGCGCCAGTTCGTGAAGAAGGCGTGTGGGGTGCGACGGGCGTTGGCCATCGTTCCTCCATCCTACGGTCGCCGGCCGGTCGGTCGGCGCGGTCTAGACGTTCGTGGGGAGCCGAAGGCTCTCCGGAAGGAGTTCGTTCCGGCGCCACGGGCGGATGGTCTGAGAGTAGAAGTCGCGACCTTCGGCGTCGTTGACCACCCACACCGGGAAGCCCTCGACCCGCATCTCGCGGATCGCCTCGGGGCCGAGCTCCGGGAACGCGATGACCCGCTGGGACGAGATCCGCAGCGCCGCCAGCGCTCCTCCCCCGCCCAGTGCGGCCAGGTAGACCGCGGTGTGCCGCCGCAGGGCCTCGCGGACGATCGGGCCGCGGCCGCCCTTGCCGATGATGCCTTTGAGGCCGATCTCCAACAGCCGAGGGGTGTACCCGTCCATCCGGCTGGCGGTGGTCGGCCCGGCCGACCCGATCGCCTTGCCCGGCCGCTCCGGCGTGGGGCCGACGTAATACACGATCTGCCCCGACGGGTCGAACGGCAGCTCCTGCCCGGCATCGAGCATCTCCACCAGGCGCTTGTGCGCGGCGTCGCGAGCCGCGTAGATCGTGCCGGAGACCAGCACCACGTCTCCCGCCGTCAGACGGCGAACGTCCTGGTCGGACAGGGGGGCCAGGATCCGCTTGCGCCCGTCGTCCAGCAGCTCGAGGCTCATGGTCAGATCACCGTGGTCCCGGTCCGGTGTGCGTGGCACTCGAGGTTCACGGCCACCGGCAGCGAGGCGATGTGCGTGGGCATGGTCTCCACGTGGACCGCCAACACGGTCTGGGTCCCGCCCAGCGACTGCGGTCCGATCCCGAGCGCGTTGCACCCTTCCAGCAGGTCCGCCTCGAGCTCGGCCACCCGGGGATCCGGACTCGGCAGGCCCACCTTGCGGAGCAGGGCTCGCTTGGCCAGGATGGCCGCGTACTCGAAGTTGCCCCCGATGCCCACGCCCACGATGCCCGGCGGGCAGGCGTCCGGGCCGGCCTCGGCCACCGTGGTGAGCACGAAGGTCGTCACCCCCTCCAGCCCGTCCGAGGGCTTCAGCATGGCGTGACGGCCCTTGTTCTCCGAGCCGCCGCCCTTGGCATCGACCTGGATCCGGACCTGGTCGCCGGGGACGATGCGCGTGTGGATGAACGCCGGCGTGTTGTCGCCGGTGTTCGTCCGCTCGAACACGGGGTCACGGACGATCGACGTGCGCAGGTACCCCTCGCGGTAGCCCCGGCGCACCCCCTCGTTGATCGCATCCTCCAGATCGGCTCCCACCACGTGGACGTCCTGTCCCACGTCGATGAAGACCACCGTGGAGCCGGTGTCCTGGCAGTAGGGGTACTCGCCCTCCGCGGCCAGCCGCTGGTTCTCCGCGATCAGGTCCAGGACCCGACGACCGAGCGGGGACTCCTCCCGCCGCCGGGCGCTCGCCACCGCCTCCACCACGTCCTCGGGGATCCGGTAGTTGACCCGGACGCACAGGTCCCGGACCGCGTCGGTGATCTGGGCGGCGTCGATCTCCCGGACCGGTGCGCTGGCTGCCATCCCGGCCATCCTGGCGGAAGGTGCTTCGCTCCGCCCGGGCCAGATGGCACACCGCCGCTCGGCCATGGGTCCCGAACTCCTCTCGACGGCGCGCCCCACCCGCCTGCGGCTGGCGGGCTTCCTGGCCTTGGAGTGGTGGGGGCGCCTGGTGGCCCGGGGGTCGCTGCGGACCTGGGCCACGGTCCGTCCCTTCCGGACCGGCACCGCGGGGATCGATCTGTGGGAGGGGGAGCTGACCCTGGCCCTCGGCCTGAGCGTCCTGGTGGGCGTGATCGTGATGCGCATGCTGGCCGCGCCCGGCCCGGACGCGACCGGAGCCCGATCCGAACCGGGCCCCTAGGGACCGCTCAGAGCTTCGACAGGTCCTCGCACTTGGAGCGGATGCCCTCGGCGGCCGCGCGGAGCGCACCGAGCTCGTCCTGGGACAGGTCCAGCTCCACGACCTCCTCCACCCCGCTGCTGGACAGCCGCACCGGCACCCCCACGTACACCCCGTCGATCCCGTACTGGCCCGTGCACCACGCGCAGACGGGCAGCATCTCCTCCGAGTCGTGCACGATGGACGCCACCATCTTCGTGATGGAGGCCGAGGGCGCGTAGTAGGCGCTGCCCTTCTTCAACAGACCCACGATCTCGGCGCCAGCGTCTCGGGTGCGTTGGTACAGACGCTCCAGCGTGGACTCGTCCACCAGCTCCGTGAGCGGCTTGCCCCCCACGGTGGCATGCCTGGGCAGCGGGACCATCGCGTCCCCGTGCGACCCGAGCGTCATGGCCTCGACGTCCGAGGGCGAGACCCCCAGCTCCTCAGCGATGAAGTAGCGCAGCCTGGAGGAGTCCAGGACGCCCGCCATCCCGATGACCCGCTGCTTGGGGAAGCCTGAGACCTCGGAGGCCAGGAAGGTCATCTCGTCCAGCGGGTTGGTGACCATCACGATGATGGCGTCCGGCGAGCCGTCCCTCACGTTCTCCACGACCTGACGGATCACGCCGGCGTTCTTGCCCAGCAGATCCATCCGGCTCATGCCCGGCTGCCGGGGGAAGCCCGCCGTGATCACCACCACGTCGGATCCGGCCGTCTCCGCGTAGTCGTTCGTTCCGGTGATGACCGGCTCGTACCCCTCGACGGGAGCCGCCTCGCTCATGTCCAGGGCCAGCCCCTGGGGCAGGCCCTCGATGATGTCGATCAGCACGACCTCGGCCAGGCCCTTCTCCACGATCCGCATCGCGGTGGTCTGCCCCACGAACCCGCTGCCGACCACGGTGACCTTCATCGATCGCTCCTTCGATCCGGGGTTCCCATCCTATCGACGGCCCGTCCGTGGCCCCGCTCGACCGCCCGGGAGGTCCTCAGCCCTGCAGCCGCTCGATCACGGCGTCGGCCACCTGCGAGGTCCCCACGGCGGTGGGGTCGTCGCGGGTGGGCTTCATGTCGTAGGTGACGGACCTGCCCTCCTCGATCACGGCCGCGATGGCCGCCTCCAGGCGGTCGGCCGCCCCCGGCTCGCCCAGGTGCCGGAGCATCAGGACGCCCGAGAGCATCATGGCCATCGGGTTCACCTTGTTCATACCCTTGTACTTCGGAGCGCTGCCGTGGGTGGCCTCGAACACCGCGGCCTCGTCCCCGATGTTCGCGCCCGGCGCCAGCCCCAGACCGCCCACCAGACCCGCGCACAGATCCGAGACGATGTCCCCGTACAGGTTGGGCAGGACCAGCACGTCGTACTCTTCGGGCCGCTGCACGAGCTGCATGGTGAGGTTGTCCACGATGCGGTCCTCGAACTCGATGTCCGGGTACCCGGCGGCGACCTGCCGGGCCGTGTCCAGGAACAGGCCGTCGGAGAACTTCATGATGTTGGCCTTGTGCACGGCGGTCACCTTGTGGCGGCCGTAGCGCCGAGCGTGCTCGAAGGCGAACCGGACGATCCGCTCCGTCCCCCACACCGAGATCGGCTTGATCGAGATGCCGGCGTCGTCGCGGATCCGCTTGCCGGTGGCACCGGCCACGAACTCGATCAGCTCCTTGGCCTCGGGCGTGCCCTGCTCGAACTCGATCCCCGCGTACAGGTCCTCGTGGTTCTCGCGGACGATCACGATGTCCACGTCCTGGTACCGGGAGCGCACGCCACGGTAGGACTTGCAGGGGCGCAGGCACGAGTACAGGTCGAGCTCCTTGCGGAGGGCCACGTTCACGCTTCGGAACCCGCTGCCCACCGGTGTGGTGATGGGGCCCTTGATGGCGACCTTGGTGTCCCGGATCGACGCCAACACCGGCTCCGGCAGCGGCGTCCCGTAGCGCTCCATCACGTCGGCACCCGCATCCTGGAGGTCCCAGTCGAACGCGACGCCGGTGCCCTCGAGCACCCGGCGGGTGGCCTCGGACAGCTCCGGTCCCACCCCGTCGCCCGGGATGAACGTCACTCGATACGCCATGTGCTCACGCTCCTTCGTGCGACCGTTCCCATTGTGTCATCCGCCGGTCGCCCTCACGGCGCCCCTTCCCCCGGAAGGCGGTACGCTGGTACTGTCTGACCGAACCATCTCGACCTCAAGATATCTCCTCGAAGGGAGCCGTGGATGGCCGACAAGGGTCTCGAGGAAGTCATCGCCGCCTCCACCCGGCTCTCCGACGTGGACGGCAAGGCCGGACGGCTGTGGTACGTGGGCTTCGGGATCGAGGACCTGGCGGAGCGCTCCACGTTCGAGGAGGTGGTGTACCTCCTCCACAACCTGCGGCTGCCCACCGAGCCCGAGCTCGACGACCTCCACGAGCGCCTGGTCTCCGAACGCGAGGTCTCGACGTTCCTGGCGGACCTGATGCCCACCCTCGCCCAGCAGACCTCCCCCATGTCCATGCTCCGCACCAGCGTCTCAGCGGCCTCCGCCTACGACCCGGACGGGTGGGAGCAGACCCCGGCCGCCAACGAGCGCAAGGCCCTGCGGCTGATCGCCCGGATCCCCACGATGATCGCGATGTACCATCGGCTGCGCACCGACCAGGAGGTCGTGCTCCCCAACCCCAAGCTCCCCCACGCGGCCAACTTCCTGTGGATGCTGCTGGGCGAGGAGCCGGACCAGGAGGACGCGGCGGTCCTCGACACCACGCTGATCCTGTACGCCGACCACACGATGAACGCCTCCACGTTCACCGCGCGCGTGATCGCCTCCACCCTCGCGGACATGCACTCGGCCATCACCGGCGCCATGGCGGCCCTGAAGGGTCCGCTGCACGGCGGCGCCAACGAGGAGGCGATGAAGCTGCTGGAGGAGGTGGGCGACCCCGCGAACGCGGAGCGGGTGGTCAAGGAGAAGCTGGCCCGCAAGGAGCGGATCATGGGGTTCGGTCACCGCGTCTACAAGAGCGGGGACCCTCGAGCGGCGGTCCTGCGCCGCCTGGCCAAGCAGACCGGCGAGCGCAAGCGAGACCCGCGGTGGTACGAGATCTCCGAGGAGATCGAGCGCGTGGTGGGCGAGGAGAAGGGGCTCCACGCCAACGTCGACTTCTACGCGGCCAGCGTCTACCACTACCTGGGCATTCCGCACGACCTCATGACGCCGGTCTTCGCCCTGGCACGCACCTCCGGGTGGACCGCGCACGTGCGCGAGCAGTACGGGGACAACCGCCTGATCCGGCCCGAGTCCGAGTACATCGGACCCCGAGACCAGGTCTACGTGCCGATCGACCAGCGGGGCTGAACCGGGCCCCCTCAGACCGGGGGAGGCGGCGGGGGCGGCGGGGGTGGGGGTGAGATCGTCCCTCCCCCGGCGCCTCGATCCCACACCC